>NZ_CAMYKH010000068.1 GCF_947258935.1 uncultured Muriicola sp. | reverse complement strand
GTTTGAGCTTTGGGAAAGAATAAAAACATACACTGCACAGAAGTGCAGTGTTATTTTCTATTTGCAGCCGCGGACTGATTGGATCAGCGAACGAAGAGAGCTAATCCATTACTATGTGAAGAAGCAAGGGAAGATTGAGCATTTGGAGGCTATGAAATCAACTTGTTGGATCTACCTTTTTGCCTTCCAGGCTTCAAACTCTTTTTTTATCTGACCATCTGTTAACGGATACAGACCAATAATTGGATGTCCTTCGTTCACTTTGTATACCACAAATTCCTCGAACACGGTCATTTCAAGGCATTCGTCTGCAACTTCTTTGGCCAGGTGTGCCGGTATAACCATCACTCCATCATCATCACCTACTATTATATCTCCCGGAAAAATAGCCACATCCCCGCAGCCAATGGGTTCGTTAATGGCAATGGCCTGATGCAGCGTTAGATTTGTTGGGGCCGAAGGTTTGTTGTGGTAGGAAGGAAAATCAAGGGCAGCTATTTCAGCAGAATCCCGGAAACCTCCGTCTGTAACAATCCCGGCTGCGCCTCGTTTCATAAGTCTTGTAATTAAAATGGAACCTGCCGAAGCGGCTCTGGCATCTTTGCGGCTGTCAATGACCATCACACTTCCCTCCGGGCATTCCTCTACGGCCACCCGCTGTGGGTGCTTTGGATCTTTAAATACTTCAATTGGGTTCAGATCTTCACGGGCAGGGATATACCGCAGGGTAAATGCTTCTCCAACCATGGTTCTTCGCCCCTTTTTTAATGGTTTCACCCCTTGAATAAACTGATATTTTAAGCCTTTTTTAAACAGACAGGTAGCTATTGTTGCCGTACTTACCTTTTTAAGTTGTTCCCGGGTATGCTGAGATAGTGAAGTCATTTTTGAATTTATATATGATGTTATTCCGCTTTATCCCAGGCATTTCGAAGAAATGCAAGGTCTTTTTTCATGGCATTTAAAACCTGTGTTCGGTCTATTGTGATTTTCGAAGCACCGTGTTCAGCACCACCCAAATCATATTCCAAATGTAAAGAAACAGGAACATTGATTTGGTACTTTTTTAGCAACGAAAAGTATCGATTAAAGTCCACCATTCCTTCTCCTAGTGGCGTGTTAACCGGTTTCCATTTTCCATCGACTTTTCCCCATTTAAAATCTTTAATTACTATAGATTTTATGAAAGGCCTTATCTGCCGTAAACCCAGTTCCCAGCTGCTTCCTCCTTCAACCACTGCATGTCTTATATCATACTGGCATCCCATATACTCGTTATTTGTTGCTGAGAGAATGGGTGGTAGGTCCCAAATGGGTGCGCCTACATGATTACCTGCGTGGTTTTGATAGCAACCAATTAACCCTAAATTTTTATTCAGCACTTCTAATTCTGCAGCCTGCTGTCCGTAAATAGCCTGACTTTCTGCAATCGTTGCATCTTCTGGATACTTTAACCAGCCTGTACGGTAATGTGTAAACCCCAGCTTACTTGCTATTTCTAAAACCGTTTTATTTTCAACGTTCTTCACTTCCCAAACGTTGGTCGTCATCATTCCAGGATTAATACCGTATTTCTTCATTGCGGCAACCGCCTTTGGTAAATCATCAGTTACGTGTTCTGGTTCAACATGCCCCTTGGGTCTTACGGTTAGATCGAGGCCATCAAAACCTAATTCGGCCGTAGCTTCAGACATATCGTTATAATTAAGAAATTGCAGGTGTTTTGAGAACAGGAACACTTGCAAGTCACCTCCAAGTTTCTCGGTAGATGTTTCAAATGTTACAGGCAGACCCACCGTTGGCAACAACAAGGCTGATCCGGCGAGCGTTGTTTTTTTGATGAAATCTCTACGGTGTTGTATTTTTTTGTTCATGGTTTTTACTATGTTTTGAGATTATGTGACGGTTTTAACCGATGTTATCATTTTTGCAATAGCATTAATCCTTCCAGATTTGCGCGCAGAATTTTTTCCACATCACTTTCGGCTACATGGCCAAGAATACCCCATGGGCCATTGAATCCTTGTTTTTGTAGTTCGAAAATCATTCTTTTTTCGTGTTCCCCTTTCCCAAGAGTAAGAATCTTTTTGTTATTACGTTGCATACCATTGAGGTTCACAGCAACCAGATAAGGTGCTATCGCCTTTGTAATTGAAGGAAAATCATCAATGGATTGATGGGCATGATGAAAATTATACACCAACCCCAAATCATGGTCGGGTAGCGCACGAATGATCTCAAGTTGGTTCATAGGATCACCAAACCACCCACTATGATTGTAAAGAGCAACCTGACAGCCAATGCTGTTTGCCTTTGTTGCTATAAAGTTGACCAGTTCAGTCGCTTTATCAACAGATGCACTCTGGCTCAGGTTTTCAAAGAAATTTCCACTGAAACTTACCCAAAAAGTTGTTTTGAGATTAAGGCTTTCTACAATACTCATAATGCGCCGGTTTGCTGGGCTGAGCGAATTAAGAGAATCCCTTTTTGCATTGAGCCAAAGCCACACCGACACTATTTCTATATTATGCTCAGTTGCCAGCTTAAGCTCTGTATGGGTATCGTCCAGATGTTCGTCTCTCCAATCATAAGCGTACTTGTTAAACCCTATTTCTTTGATCAATGCAATTCTTTCTTTAGGAGAGCGCTCCAAAGAATCATAAGCCACAATACACCACGGATACGTGTTTTCTATGGCAATTCTATCCAGATCTTGCGCATTGAGGTTTGGAATAGAAGTAAAACAAATTAGAATTAAGACGTATACCAGATTCTGGCATTTTGTTGCCATTGGCATTTGTATTGCTTTAAATAATTGTTGATGCAACTGTTTTTATGTTAAAAATTTGCAAGTGCTACAAATATATGTATTTTTGGTAAACCAAACTGGTTAACCAATTTAAATAAATGGCATACATTCTACCCTTGGTAACCTTTTAAGTATAGATTTCTACTATTTGACATTCTTATAAAGTATTTTAAAAACCGAAATGATGCAAAAAAGCTTTTTAGTTATAAGTGCGCTCCTGTTACTATTTTCTTGTGGTGAATATTCTGATCCTAAGGGTAACTATGTAAAAGATATCGCAGAATTGAATGCCGCTATATCCAATGCGTCTCCGGGGGATGAAATAGTCATGGCCAATGGGGACTGGAACGATGTCCAGATTCGATTTGTAGGATATGGAACCGAGAAACAGCCCATCACATTAAAAGCAGAAACTGCTGGCGATGTAGTGATCAGGGGAAAATCTGATTTAAAACTTGGTGGGGAATACTTGGTAGTCAACGGTTTGTACTTCGCTGATGGGTCGTCTCCTTCCGGGGCCGTCATCCAGTTTGCGATCAACCAAGATACGGTTGCCAACCATTCAAGTATCATTAACTGCGCTATTCTGGATTATAATAAACCCCAAAGAAACCATACGGATCTTTGGGTGCAGTTCAAGGGCCGCCATAACGCATTAGAGCATTGTTACATCGCCGGAAAATCGAATAGAGGGCCTACCATCAGGGTTGATCTGGCAGGAAATAAAAGCATAAAGAATTACCATAGAATCACTAATAATTATTTTGGACCAAGACCTCCCAAAGGCGGACCTAGCGCTGAGACCATACAGCTTGGTAATAGTTTTACTTCCATGGCGCCCAGTTATACCCTGGTGGCAAATAATTTTTTTGATCGATGCAATGGGGAAGTAGAAGTGATCTCAAGTAAATCGAACTTTAATGAGTTCAGGAACAATGTCTTTTACAAGAGTGAAGGCTCATTGGTAACAAGACACGGAAACTATTGTATCATAGACGGCAATTATTTTATTGGGGATACGGCTTCTGAACAGATCGGGGGAGTACGTTTAATTGGAACCGGACATTGGGTAACGAACAATTATTTCTACAATTTAAAGGGAAAGGTTTTCCGAAGTCCTCTTGCCGTAATGAACGGAATTCCAAAATCGCCATTGAATCGGTACATACAAGTTACTGATGTTGTTGTGGCCTACAACTCCTGGGTGAATTGTACTTCACCTTTGCAATTTGGGGTAGGTTCCAATGTTGATCAAAAAGATGTACTACCCGCTTCCGAGATCAGGTCGGAAAGACCGATACGTACGATTGTGGCAAATAACCTCATCTATAATGAAAAGGGGGATGAACAGCCGATTGTTGCCCACGATTCATTGGATGGAATCACTTTTAAAAGCAATTTTATAAACAATCATGGCCTCTCATTCAAGCATAATTCTGCACTTAAGCAAGACAATTTTTCACTATCAGAACTGGAGGAAAACATTTTTATTCCAACTAATGATCTGACGGAATTTGAACTTTATGATGGTTTCGAATTTGATTTGATTTCGGAAGATCTGTTCGGCAATTCACGGGCAAACAATAATGCTTTTGGCGCTATCACCAGAGAACCGGACGTGAAACCAAACCTTATGGACTTGTCCCAATACGGACCAAATTGGTACCCCCTAAAACCAGCTGCAGAGAACAGTGCTCAAAACCACTCCGCAGGCTCCACTGCCGAATTACAAACAGCGGTACAAGAGGCAGTTAGTGGCGACACTATTCTTTTGACAGCCAACCGATATGAGCTAAAATCGGCATTGAAAATTGATAAGAAACTAACCATAAAATCCGCTGATACCAAGAAGAAGACTACCATTCAGTATACCGGCCCATCACAAACCCCTGTCTTTGAAATGAATCCCAAGGGCGAACTTACTTTGATATCCGTAGCACTTGAAGGAAATGGAGATAATTATGCATTCGCCCCCCTAAAGGAAAACATGTCCAGTCTATACAATTTGGACATCAGGAATTCAGAAATAGCAAATTTTGACTTTGTGCTTAAAGGGTATAAATACTCATTTTCAGAATACATCAAGTTAAAGTCTACGATACTAAAAAATTGTAACAATGGCCTTGAACTCTCCGGGGAAGATGATGACCGGGGCGAATATAGTGCAGAGAACATTTTTATTACCGACTGCCGTTTTGAAAATATCGGTAAAAATGTAATCGACTACTACAGGGGAGGTTACGATGAATCTACGGTTGGAGGGAATTTGGTAGTGAGCAACAGCACCTTTACAAAATGTGGGGCTCAAGAAGTAAACGGGATTCTACTCAATACCTACGGCATCATCAATGTTGCTCTATCTGGCAACAAATTTATTGACAATAAGGTGAAACTACTGGCGCGGCTTTGGGGTGCCAAGAACAATACACATTCTGATAATGTTATCGAAAATTCAGGGAAGTTGATAGTAGAAGAAAACCTACCACTCAAGTTAATGTATTAGGAATTATGCCTAAAAAAGTGATAACATTTGGTGAAGTAATGATGCGTTTGTCACCGCCTGGCTATGAGAAATTTTCTCAGGCGTCTTACTTCGAACTTGTATATGGCGGTGGCGAGGCAAATGTAGCCATTTCATGCGCCTATTTGGGCATGAAGGCCGCCCACGTGACCCGCTTTCCAGATAATGCCCTTGGAAAAGCGGCCACGCAATTTTTACGAAAGCATTGGCTAAGCACCGAACATGTTATTTATGGTGATAACATGTTAGGCAAGTATTTTCTGGAAAAAGGTGCCGTACACAGGCCCAGTGAGGTAATTTACGAAAGGGAAGGGTCCTCTTTTTCCTTGATAGAACCATCCATGGTAAATTGGGAAGATGTGCTCAAAGACGCCGATTGGTTTCATTGGACAGGGATTACCCCGGCCATTTCGGAAGGTGCTTATTTGTCTTGTTTGGAGGCCTTAAGGGCGGCGAACAAATTGGGAATTACTGTTTCAGGGGACATTAATTCTAGAAGCAACATGTGGAAATATGGGAAAACCATGCAAGAGGTTATCCCCACCCTGGTGGAACATTGCGACGTCGTGATTACCAGTAGTCGTGGTATTCGTGAAATGTTCGGGATAGGTCAATCACAAGATAATTTTCAGGATTTGGCCATAGCGCTAATCAACCTATTTCCCAATATCAAGAAAGTGGTCAAAAAGACACGAAGAACCCTAAGTGCTTCCCACAACCAGATCCAGGGCAAACTGTGGAACGGGCAAGCGTACATGAAAAGCGACATGCTGAACATTACCCACATTATAGACCGTGTTGGTACCGGGGATGCCTTTGCTGCAGGCCTCATATATGGGCTGCTACATTATGATGATCAACAGGCCTTGGATTTTGCCTCCGCCGCCTGTGCCCTAAAACATACGGTTCCGGGTGATGTAAATATGGTGTCCCTGGAAAACGTACAAAGCTTAATGGAAGGGGATACTTCGGGGGCAATAAGAAGGTAGTGTTCCTCTGAAGAGTACACTAAATCTTGCACATTAACAAGAACTAAACAAAATGTCAATGGTAGTTATGCCATTGTTTGGTTTTAGAAAGCAAACCTAAGTGCCGGCACCTTACCGCTTTTAAAATGAATTGACCTTTCCTCGCTGATTTTTTGACTTAAAATCCCAGTGGTTGTATAATTTTCGTGGCTTTCTCCGAGCATTCCTTTTCCGTTGAAGAGAAGTGCTCTGGAATCAGTTGTGCCTTGGTCTAGGAAAATGATATATTTTATGCTGTTCTGTTTCTCATTAGTTATTTGGCGATGATATCAATTTGGTCTTTTTTAAGTGCTATATCTACTGTGATACCATATTCCAAGCCCTCTATTTTTGGAAGGATCAATTCGAGAATATTGGGCTTTTGCATATGATCTTCTTTGGTTTCGGGATCGGGCATATAAACCAATCCTTCATAGACTTTATCCTTATAATGGAGGGTTACATCAAAAAAATAAAAATTCTCTGGAGGAATATGTTCCGACCAATCGATGTTCTTGAAAAAATGTTTTGGCTTCTTTATTTCATATGAGCAAGGTGAAATATCTACATTGATAGTACCCATAAAATAGTCGCTCAAATCAAGACCTCGTTCTAGAAAATGCCCAAATTGTTGTTTTAAGGTTCCCTCCGGATATCGCTCATCCTTGCCTTTTCCAGATGCAACACCGTGACCCGATTGTATTTCGCCGCGAACCAGAGCGTATTCCATGGATTCTGTCTTGTTTGTTTTCTTACCCTTACATTTAAATTATAGCTTAAACTATCAATTTCAAAAAGTACAACTTACTATATCGATATCATTTCCCTCATATACTTTTTGATATTAGTATCCTTATAAATTTTGTGAACCACCTCCGCATAAAATGTTGTAAACCGCTCATTTTTAATAAGATTACCAAAAAGAGATTCTTGTCTTATAAAGGCTAATGGGTCCGTTGTGGTTTGTTCGGCCGCTTGATGTAGTTCGTCTTGCATAGCATCAATAGTTTCTATGGGTTGTCCGTTTTGGTCTACTTGTTTGTCACTGTAATAGCACCAAGCTGCTATAACTAAAGTCGCGAATTTGATGCTACCGCCAGTGGCTAAATTCTCGTGGATCGTCGCAATCAAAAATTTGGGCAATTTGGCAGAACTTTCCGCACAAATACGGCTAACGCTGTCCTTGATATTGGGGTTTGCAAAACGTTCTAGCAGACTGTCTTTGTAGTCCTCCAAATTAATGCCTCTAATGTCACCTAAAATGGGAGTCGCTTCTTGGTCTAGAAAGGCACGAAAATAAGTTTTAAAGACTTCGTCTTCTATGCAGGCATTGATAGTGGGGTGACCGTGAAGGGCTCCTAAAAGACCTAAGACCGAATGTCCTGCATTGAGCAATCGCAGTTTCATTTTTTCATAAGGGCCGACATCGGGTACGAATTGTACACCTACTTTTTCAAAGGCAGGTCTTCCGTTAGAGAATTTATCTTCTACCACCCATTGTATAAAGGGTTCGCAGGTAACGGGCCAAGCATCAGCTACGCCATAGTTTAGCGCCAGGGTTTCGATATCCGCTGGGGTGGTTACCGGCGTAATACGGTCCACCATGCTATTGGGGAAGGAGACCTCCTGTGCTATCCATTTGGCTAAGTCCTGGTCTTGCGCTTCGGCGAAGGCGAGTAGCATCTTTCGCACCATATCGCCATTATGTTCGATATTATCACAAGACAGCACGGTAAAGGCTGGTAACCGCGCATCGCGACGTCTTTTTAAGGCTGCGGTTAAAAAACCATAAACGGTTTTCGGGTCATCAGGGTTTTGTAGCTCGTGTTGAATGTCAGGGTTATCAAAATTGAATTCCCCAGTATTGGGATTGAAATTGTACCCTCCTTCGGTAATCGTCAACGATACAATTTTAGTTTCGGCAGCTGCCATTTGGGCAATTACAGGTTCGGGGTCCGTGATGCCCATTTTAAAATCGACTATCGACCCAATGACTTCAGGTTCAATTTTTCCGTCTGGGCGTTTTACCATTAGCGTATACAGGTGGTCTTGGGTTTTGAAAATGTTTTGCAGTTTGGTATCCGCCTCCCGTAAACCGATTCCACAGATTCCCCACGTGGGAGCCGCGTTGTTATTTTTTAATTGGTGCAAATAGTAAGCCAGATGGGCGCGGTGAAAGCCCCCTACACCGATATGAACGATTCCCGATGTATCTGCAGCACGTTTATATTTCGGCACGGGCATACGGCTTCCCACTTCTTGGAGATTAGCTTGATTGAGTTGTATTGGAATTTCCATGTTTATGCTGTGGTATTTGTTTTTCCGCGTTTCAAAGCCCAATAGGCCAACACGAAATAAATGATGGTACAAATGAAAGCGTAGGTGTAAAAGAGTTCCCGATTTTCGATATAATTGGCCTCCGCAGCACTTCCAAATAAAACATTACAAGCCATGACCAAGGTGGCGACCAAAGCCGAAATCGCTACGAATTTTAATCCTTTGGAGAACAAAGAAACATCCTTTGAAATAACAGGCTCCTCCTTTGCTTGCTGTTCTTGAAAACGTTCGATGTTTTCATTTCGTAGTTCCTCTTCTTTTGCTTCCTCAGGATACTTTTGCTTCGCCCCATACCGGGAAGCGAGTAAGGTGTACACCACGATGGTAAAAAACCAAGTGGGGATAAACAGGTAAAAGAAGGAGATCACATCCAAGGCATTCAGTCCGAAACCGAAGGCCAAGCCCAAGCCCCAAGAGGCGACGGCGGGCATACTAAAGGTTAGCTTGCGGTACGAAGACCAGTAGCGCGTATAACCAATTCTAGGGAAAATCTGATGTTCTGCAAATACGATCGCCCCCACAGGAACGACCAACAGCCCGGCATAGGTCAGTAACGGCAGTATCTGTGAAAACACAAAGGGGAAACAGGCGATGACAACGGTGACCACGCCTACGACAATCGTCGTTAGCTTTCGGGAATGGTTGAAGAAAATCGCTTGCGCGGCCAAACCTGATCTGTACAGATTGGTAATCGCGGTCGTCCAACCTGCAACGATCACAATCACAAATCCCGACCAACCGAGGGCGTAATAGGCCACATCGCCCGGATCGAGTTCTACGATGGACTTTCCTAAAATGACAGCCGCACCGGCGCCCATGATTCCGGCAGCGATCCATGCAACATAGTGACCGAACATCATACCGGTACTGGAAGCGTATGCGTAGTTCTTCTTTTTGGCAAAACGCAAGAGGGCCATATCAACCAACCCGAAATGGGTGATGGTATTGGCGGCCCAACCGAAGCCGATGACTTCGACCAAGCCGATTCCGGGTTCGCCATCGCTGTTGATGCCTGTCCAGATACGCTGGTCACCGAGGGTCATAATATCGGTCCATGCTGCCGGTAAGGTTTTATCCAGAACATCCAAGGACAAAGCGGGGAGCAGCACCATAGCGCCACTTGTAAACATTACAAACAACCAGGGAGCACAGAGGCCTGAAAATTCAGAAACGGCATTGAATCCATAGAGGGCAATGGAAACCACAAAGATGCCTACCGCCAATACGATCAAAATAAACCAGAGATTGCTAGGGTACCAATTAAGTTGCGCGGGAATATCAAAGGCAAAACGAACCGCCGTCGAAGAGACCGTTATCATCGCCGCGGAAATAACCGAAAAGATGATGACGTTGGCCCAGTTGTACAACTTGGTCATCGAGTCGCCTGCAATTTTATTCAGATAGGTATAGAGGCTCAATCGTGTTTCAACTGCAATTGGGGAGGTGATAAAGCGCCAGCTCAATACGGCAAGGATATTGCCGATCAGTAGCCCTAAAATGATATCCATGGTCTTAGCTCCTAAGGCAACAAAGGTCGCCCCGATGACAAACTCCGTAGCCGCTACATGCTCGGCAGCGTAGAGTCCCGCAAAATGGGTCCAATCGTGTAATTTGTGTTTGGCAACCGGTAAATATTCTTCGTCTAGGGCTGCAAATTGTTTGAAATCTTCTGAGGTGTCCATAGTTTTGGTTGGTGTTGAAAATTAAATTCGCGCGAATGTTTTATTGGTTGGGTTGTACATATTGGTATATAAATTTGTCATTGTTCACCAAACCCTTGGAAAACCTTAAATGACTTCTGCTATAGTATAAGAACAATAACAATGTACGTTTTTTTCAGTTTTATTCATAACGTCATAAAAATGGCAAGTTTGTGAGACATTATTATAATCTGTGGAGAATACCGGAGTAACTTTGTTGCTCCGTATGGGCTCCAGTCCTGCAAATGCAATTGGCCGTGTCCTTGCGGTCCCGGGCATTAAAAACACAAAAGCCACTCAAATAAATTTGGTGACTTTCTAAATTTTTAACGCATTTCCAATTGCGCTTGATCTGTGGAGAATACCGGAGTCGAACCGGTGACCTCTTGCCTGCCAGGCAAGCGCTCTAGCCAGCTGAGCTAATCCCCCTTTTTGGAAGTTCAAAGGAACTACTTTTTGGCAACGTTTCAAAATGCAAGCTTCTTTTATTTTTAAGAAAAGTATAACGTCATAAGTTTTATAAGGACTGTACTGATTCTTACTTTAGAAAAAAAGAAACAATGAACAACTTAGACGGAAAAGTAGCCTATATAACCGGCGGAACAAAAGGAATAGGGCATGCCATTGCGAAGACGCTGGTCAATGCAGGAATGAAAGTGGCTATCAGTGGAAGAAATTTGAAGGTCGCTGAAATGGCAGCCAGGGATCTTGGTTCCGAAGAACGGGTGTTGGGCCTTGCCTCTGATGTCACAAGGCCGGAAGATGAAGCTTCCGCAGTTGCAAAGATCCTGAATAAATGGGGTCAGCTAGATGTGGTAATTGCGAATGCCGGGGTTGGAATTTTTAATTCGGTAGATACGCTGAGTATTGAAGATTGGCGTAAGATGATAGACACCAATTTAAGCGGGGCCTTTTTCACTCTTAAGGCGGCACTTGATCCCCTGAAAAAGGCGAAAGGATACTACATAACTATTGCTAGTTTGGCAGGCGCCAATTTTTTTGCTTCTGGAACGGGCTATAATGCATCCAAATTTGGAGTAGTTGGTTTTACCCAGGCCGCCATGCTCGATCTTCGAGGGTATGATATCAAAGTATCTACCATTATGCCGGGATCTGTAGCCACACATTTTAGTGGACGTAAGCTAAGTAAAAGTGATAACTGGAAAATACAACCGGAAGATATTGGAAAACTCGTAGAAGATCTGCTTAGTATGAATCCCAGAACACTGCCTAGTAAGATAGAAGTTAGACCCAGCAGACCCGATAAGAAATAAGACTAGACCTCCTTTGCAACAAATGATTCCTTTTGATCGCAAATTGTCTCAATAAGTTGTAGAAGTTGTTCCTTAAATAGATCCAGTGTCTCTGCTGAGATGGCAGTGTCCTTTGAGGATCTGCTGCCAGACTCTTTTACGGCGAAAGTAAGAAGTCCGGCCTCCAGATTTCTAAAAGGTATGATCGCCGCTTCAAAGGTCTCTGGTTGGTGCTTTTCTCTATACATGAGGGCATAACACAAAAGCTGGAAGGCTTTGCTTTTATCAGGGTCATTAATAAGGCTCTCCCAGTCAGTAATTTGTACGTCAGCGGCTTTGGCATTTCCGGTTTTATAGTCTAAAATACGAAGCTTTCCATCCTTTTTATCTACACGGTCTAGCGTACCTCTCAGGAACACCGGAAATGGCACGCCAGGGACAGATATGGATGTTTTAAAGGGTTCTTCAAGGGCCAGGAGCTCAATTGTATGGTGTGTACTTTCTTTTATTTCTGAGGTGATAAATTTTTCAATATAGCGCTGAATGACGTGATAGGCGATCAAATTTTGACCACTTTCTAAGGATACATTTGGGTAATGCTCTAAATAATGTTCTCTAACCACTTGGGGAATGTTGGGAAGTAAAGTCTTAAGTTTTTCTGGAGAAAGTTGGCTTCCAATAAAGGGGGTATACAGTGCTTCCATGCTACTGTGTATTACGGTACCAAAGGTATTGGCCGCAATGACTTCTTCAACATCTATAGTTTCTTTAATGCCAAGCACATATTTTTTATAAAAATCGATGGGATTTCGAATATATTGCGAAAGAGAAGATGGAGAAAAACCTTTATGAGCCCTTTCTTTTAGGGCGGTTAGAATAGAGGGTTCTTTTTCTATAGTCTCATTTTCACGTATTGGAAGCTCCATTGCAGGGGAGGCTACTAAATGTGTAATTTTTCTTTCCCCTTTATCTTCCGTAAGCAATTGGGTAATAAATCGGCTCTTTTCGCCACCTTCCAGCACATCTGCCTCTGTATTATAGAGTAAATAGACGTTTTTAGCCCGTTGCAGGAGTCTGTAAAAATGGTAGGTATACACTGCATCTTTCTCTTTATAGGTAGGGAGTTTGAATTCTTTTTTAAGATCGAAAGGAATAAATGACGAATTGGTCTTACCTGAAGGGAGAACACCTTCATTGACCGAGGTTATAACCACGGTTTCAAAGTCGAGATTCCTACTTTCGAGCATGCCCATTATCTGAATGCCTTCTAGAGGTTCACCGTAAAAGTCGAGTGTTTCCTTGGCGAGCAACTCTTTGTAAAGGCTTTGAAAGGACTTTAGATCGCTTATAAAGTCGTATTTATTCATGTACTCCTTCATTTCATTGAAGACCACATGAAGTTGAACCAGATATTCCAGGGTAATAGCATCTGTCTCCATGGTAAAGTGCTCTCTTAATGAAAGAAGTACCTCGTCGCAGGCAATGAGAAGTTTCATAGGAGAAGTAAAATTCTCGGAAAACAAAAGTGCCATAACGTCTTTATCTGTAGAGATCAGTTGTGGCAGGCGCTGGGGTTGAATATAGATCCAATTTTTCTCTTTGATTACCTTAGTAAGTTCTGAGGTTGTTTTCAGTGGTGTCTTAAAGAGAGATTGTATGTACGGGTGTGAAATAAAGGAGAGGAGGTCATTGTAATACCAACCTTTATCCTGTTTTGTGACATACAGGGAAATAAATTCATTAAACAGGCTTGCAGCAGGTGTGCTGGCCACCGGGTAGCCCATGGTAACATTGATGTTGGAAATGTTTCCCGGCATAGAATTAAGCACGGGGTTAAGAAGATTTTCGTTTCCAAGGATAATGGCAGTGGTGTTCAACGAAGTCTGGTCTTTGTCATTCAGTTCCCTTATTAAATTGCCTATATACTTCGCCTGAGAAACATTTTTAGGCACCCCTACTATTTTTATGTCCTTTTTTGAGTTATACGTTGGTTTTGGGCCTTTTGGTGTATTGGAAACATAATAGGGCCAATTTTTCAAATACGATCGAATAAAAACCCCGGCATCATGAATATGATCTTGAAGAAAACAAGGATCAATATCCCAGAAAACCTCCGCTTTTTTCTCGGATAGCAGCGTTTGTATGATTGAAGATTCAGCAGCATTTAATGCATTGAAACCTATAAAAAAATGTGTGCCTTCCTCTATGGTCTTTACATATTCATGTATATTTTCCTGCGCTTTTCTATATACCATACCCTGATATCCTACGCCAAGATGCATCAAATGATCTTTAAATTCATTGTACAGTGGCTCTAGTGATTTCCAAAAACGGATATAGGCTTCAATCATTGGCGTTTTGTTTGGTTGTAAATACCAATGATTGGTTTCCTGAATGGCACTCAGGTAGGAAAATATCTCATGAGGTGGGACAAGATATCGGTCTATTTCATTGAAGTCCTGAAGCAGCGTATTTCCCCATTTGGAGAAGCTATAGAAACTTTCTGCCTGTTCTTTATGTAGGGATTGATATACACTGTATAATTCAAAGAATAATTGTGTGCCGGAAGCATAGCGAAGGCCGGAAAGTTGCTTTACAAATTCTTCAATAGTTACTATGGTGGGGGCAAAAGAAGATTTTTTGGTTGTTTTGGAGAATTGCTGCAGAAGGAAAATGCCGGCGCGTTTACTTGGCACCACCAGGACAAGATCATCACTGACTTGATTATTATGGATAATATCGGCGACAACCTCTTGAAGAAAACTTTGCATTGTTAAAAATAAAAAAAGCTCCGCATTTGCGGAGCTTTTTAAACGTTATAAACGTTTTATTATTTATTTCACTAGGTTGATCTCAACACGTCTGTTTTGTTTTCTACCTGCTCTGTTTGCATTAGAAGCGATTGGCTTGGCTTCGCCGTATCCAATAGCTGTTAATCTATCTGCTCCAATTCCTTCTTGCACTAAGAAGTCTCTAACAGAGTTGGCTCTTTTCTCAGAAAGAGATTGGTTCAATTTCTCGCTACCTACGCTATCAGTGTGACCTTCAACGGTAAACTTAGCATTAGGATATTCGTTTAAGATCTTAATGATGTCTACGAATACAGATACTGATTCAGTTTTAAGAGAAGCTCTACCTGTGTCGAACAAGATAGTTCTGGCGTAATCGTTCAATTGTTTTTGAACTTCTTCAGTAACTTCAGGACAACCTTTGTTAGCTACAGTTCCAGCAACGTCTGGGCACTGATCATCTTTGTCAAGTACACCGTCTCCGTCTGTATCAGGCCATGGGCATCCTTTGTTTTCAGCAGGACCAGCTTCGTTAGGACAAGCATCATCTTTATCAGCAACACCGTCACCGTCAGCATCTGGACAACCTGCTAAAGCAGCTAAGCCAGCTTCGTTAGGACAAGCATCATCTTTATCAGCGATACCATCTCCGTCAGCATCAGGGCATCCGTTTAGTTCTTTAGAACCAGCTTCGTTAGGACAGCTGTCTTTTCCATCTTCGATACCATCTCCGTCAGAATCAGGACATCCGTTGAAAGCAGCTAAACCAGCAACCTCAGGACAAGCATCGTCTTTGTCATAGATTCCATCTCCATCTGTATCAGTTCCACCGAACTGGATAGAAATTCCGGCTAAATGCTGGAAGTGTTTTACACCATAGTCTTCAAAAGCGTGCTTGTAAGACGTCTGAACACTAAAGCCAATATTGTCATTGAACCAGTAGCTAGCACCAATACCGGCATTAGCAGTTCCAGCTCCAATTTCATCAACCCAAGTATAACCACCACCGATTTCTACGAATGGGATTATTTTTTTGTCCTTTAAGATGTTATATTTAATAGTACCATCTATTGCATAATGAGATAAATCGTCTACTCTAACATCTCCTAATTTAGAGATACGGTTCAAACTACCTCTAGCTCCTACAGAGAAACCGTCACCAACATACTTGGACACAGATACGTAAGAAATAGAAGGCAAAATATTCCAGTGATCATTTGCATTAAAGTACTCACTGAATAAAGTACCTGTTGGGTAAGCTGCGTCTTGGTCATTAGTAGGATAAACATCTATTGCGTTTACACCAAAGCTAACTTGCCACGGATTATTTTCATCCTGCGCTTGAATGTTGTTAAAACCAATTAAAAGTAGGCCAACAACCAATAATCTGCTAAGCTGTTTCATGTTCAAAATTTTAAGTTTAAGTGTTTATTAGCTGCAAATGTAAGTTGTTAAGAATTATTAACAAAATCAATTTCTTTTTTTTTTAACCTATTGAAATATATAGATCTAAGGAATTATACAATTTTCAATTCCTTTCCAACGGCTATAAAGGCTGAGATGGCTTTATCCAAATGTTCTTTTTTATGCGCAGCTGATAATTGTACGCGTATTCTGGCCTTTCCTTTAGGGACTACAGGATAAAAGAAGCCAATTACATAGATTCCTTCCTTTAGTAACATATCTGCCATTTGTTGTGATAATTTTGCATCGTATAGCATAACAGGTACAATTGCGGAATCACCGTCAATAATATCAAACCCAGCTTCTATCATGCCTTTTTTAAAGTAACGTGTATTGTTTTCCAGGCGGTCTCTTAGCTCCGTACTCCCTTCTAACATCTCGAATACCTTTATAGAAGCACCTACAATAGCAGGCGCGAGTGAATTGGAGAACAAATAGGGTCTGGAGCGTTGCCTCAACATGGCAATGACCTCTTTATTGCCTGTAGTATACCCACCCATAGCTCCGCCTAAGGCTTTACCTAGAGTTCCTGTAATGATATCTACTCTGTTCATAACCCCTTTTTCCTCCAGAGTACCTCTACCGGTTGGTCCAATAAACCCTGCAGCATGGCATTCATCTATCATAACCATAGCGTCATAGGTATCGGCCAGATCACATATCTTATCCAGAGGTGCCAATAGTCCATCCATTGAGAAGACACCATCTGTCACAATGATCTTAAAACGGGCTTTATCTGCCACTGCTTGTTTCAACTGATTTTCCAGATCCTCCATATCACTATTGGCATAGCGGTATCTCTTTGCTTTGCACAAACGAACACCGTCAATGATGGAAGCGTGGTTAAGTGAATCGGATATAATGGCATCCTCTGCAGACAATAGAGGCTCAAACACACCGCCATTGGCGTCAAAGGCTGCGGCATAGAGGATGGTATCCTCAGTTCCGTAATATGAAGCGATCTTTGCCTCCAGTTCTTTATGTATGTCCTGGGTACCACAAATAAAACGAACTGATGACATACCAAAACCGTGGGAATCCAATGCGTCCTTGGCTGCTTTGATAACCTCCGGATGAGAGGATAAGCCTAAATAATTGTTAGAACAAAAATTTATTACTTCCTGTCCTGTGGAAATTTTGATCACGGCATCCTGAGGAGATGTAATGATCCTTTCTTTTTTATAAAGGCCGGCTTCTTCAATGGCTATAAGTTCATCTTCAAGGTATTTCTTTATACTACTGTACATAATTATATGAATAGGGGTTTTATTTCTTCATCTATATAGACCAGGATTTTGTCCCTCACTTTGTATCCCATGGATTCCATTGTCTGGCCATAGGTATCTATTTGTTCATTGTGGGATGAGTATTCCTTTCCGGTCTTGTAATCAATTATGGTAACTTCCATTTCTTCAAACACCATCCTGTCTGGCCTCAAAATTACCCCATTTTCTGTAATTAAAGCTTGCTCATTCTTAATATTAAGTCCGGCTTTAAAATAAGGCGCCAGGTCTGGGTGAGTAGCGATATTGTTAAATCGCTCTAAATAACTGTCTTGTTCATTTGCCGAGATGGCCCCGGTATCTATAAGAAGAGAAACGGTAGGGGCCACATCTTCAGGATTCATGATCAGACTCATGCCATAATGCAACAAGGTTCCCTGAGAAATGGCCAATTCTCTTGAGGAACCCCATAATTCACCGGCACGAGTACTTATAGTAAGACCGCTTTCAAATTTATTAGTATAGATGAAGGGCATACTAATATGAGGCATCTCTATTGATTTGTTTTCATTTTGATATATCAGTTCACCAAAGTCGTATCGAAAGGTATTTGGGTCCCATCGATGTTGCTCCTTTAAGAAATGAATGAATAGACCGGAGAAATAGGCGGGCTTATGCTCTCCTTTGGCGGATAGATCCATCTCAGAAACAATAAATAGTGCTTGAATACTTCTGGTAAGCGCCACATATAAAAGGTTGAAGGCGTCTAATTCCATTTTTTGTTGTTCTTCCTCATATAGAACCCGGGCCTGCTCATGATACATGATCATCTCCTTTTTCTTGCTTACCAGAATATTCTCGAACCCTTCAAGGGTATCATCTTCGGTAGGGATCCAGATCTTGGGATCTCTATCCTGATATATATGGGTATTGGCAAAGGGAAAAATTACCATGGGGAATTCGAGTCCTTTTGCCTTATGAATGGTCATAAGTTGTACTGCATTGACATTTTCGGGTGCCGGAATGCTCAAAGAACTTTTTTTCTTATCCCATTGACTAAGGAAAGTTGCAATGCTAGTGTCTGAGGTTTGTTCTACATCCAACACTTCGTCAAGGAAGCAACTGATATAGGCATTTGAATCATCACAAAGCTTAAAACGCTGAATGGCGTACTCCAGCGCATCATATACAGATCGCTTGTTGAAAACAGAAAGGTCAAAATTGTAGTCTGACGTGAAAAGTGCCGGTAGCTTCTCCAGATTTTGAGATATGAAACTGTGTTTGTTTTTGGCTGGACATAAAAAAGACAGAATCTCATATTGAATGTTGAGATCTGACGGGAAATTTGAAATTTTAAGCAGGTTTATAAGAAAATTGACCGAGGCATTGTTTTGTAACAACAAAGATTCTGAAGAGATGACAGGAATTTTGTTACCCAAAAGATGTTCGGCTACTTTGACCCCCTGTTTTTTTGTTCGGAACAACACACAAATATCCCGAAAGGGGACTTCTTTATTTCTCAGTTCAACAATGATGCGCAGTACCTCCTCACAATAAGAAAGATCTTTATCATTCTCGGAATCCTCTAAAAAACGAATACTTACCAAGCCTCCTTTTTGGTTTGTGTGTAGTTGTTGATTGCCTTTGACAAACAGATCCTGGTATAGTTCATTATTTAAATGAGGCACTGTTGAAGTGAAAAATGCATTATTAAAGCTGACGATCTCTTCATAGCTTCTATAATTAGTACCCAAGGTGGCAGTCTTTGGAGCCATCCCAAAAAGACTTTCATTATTATGTATAAGATTTAAGAATTGCTCAGACCTCCCACCGCGCCATCTATAAATGGCCTGCTTTGCGTCACCCACCAGAAAAAGACTCCCTCTATTCCCCTGGAGATCCTCACTTTGAAGGGCATGTGAGATTAGGGGAACTAAATTGGACCATTGCATAAGTGAGGTATCCTGAAATTCATCAATAAAATAATGCTTGTATTTTTCGCCCAGCCGCTCATATATAAAAGGGGCCGGCTGATCCTTTATATGTTCAGAGATAAGAGTATTAAAGGCAGATATGGGTAAATGATCCCTTTCCTCCAGGAGGGAATTAATTTCTTTTTGTAAGGCATTGAGAAGGGTTAAAGGAACAATGTTCTGGTAAATATTTTTTAAAAATGTAAGTCGACCATACCGCTGTTTGACAGTCATAAATAAATCTGTGAACTGGGGCATTAGGGCGTCAATGTCTGCTTTTTTTTCCTCAGGAGTCGATTTATTATAGAGTGGTTCACTACCAAATTGTTGTTTCCATTTTGCAGTGAAATCAAGGGAAGAGGGATCTTCACACACTTGGTTCATAAACTTAGGGAAATATCCAGCTTTAAAATCGGATTGCTCCAAAAGGGCTTCTTCTATGAGTTGGAGTACGTTTTGCGCAACTGCCGCCAATTCTTTTTTAAGTAAGGCGATAGTCTTGAGTAGTAGAGATTGCAGGGCTAAAAAGGATTTGAGGTCTTTACTTTTAAGATCTTCCAGAAAAATCGAGTGATTTTCATTAAATAGCATGGTACCAACTTTTCCCAGGTCGTACCCAATATTCCAACTTTTACTTTCATCTATCTTTTCCAGTGCAAATGCGATCAGGATGTCTGTTATTTGATCATCGACCTTTGCATTTCCTATTAACCGATCTACCCCTTCTGCCAATAGAAGCTCAGTATCTAGAACCACTTCAAAGTTCTGAGGGATCTTCAGATCTTTTGCAAAGGTTTTGATAAGTCGATGATTGAACTTATCTATGGTGGAGATATCAAAGAACGCGTAATTGTGCAAGATCTCCTTAAGTGTTCGGCTTGCTCTTTTGTGCAAGATCTCAGGAGAGAGTTGTAGTTCCTGCACCAATTGAAGAAAAAGTTCATTCTGATCATTGTCTTCCGAAGGAATGGAAAAGTTGTGAAGGCATTCTAAAATACGTTGTTTCATTTCATTAACCGCCTTGTTTGTAAAGGTGATGGCCAATATTTTTCGGAAATTCTGACCTCCCTCAACGGCAAGTAGTAACTTCAGGTATTCCTTTACCAGGGTAAAGGTCTTACCTGATCCGGCAGAGGCATCGTAAATCACGTATGGATCCAGAAGAATTTATTTTACCTGCAAAATAAGGAAACTAGCAGAGTTCTTAACATATAATTATAGGAATATAATTGTTAAAAACCTTACTTTTGAAGAACACAAGTATTAACAATTAACACAAACAAAAATGGCTTTTGAACTACCAAAATTACCCTATGCATACGATGCTTTAGAACCTTATATCGATGCGAGGACCATGGAAATACATTATACAAAACATCACAACGGCTATACCACTAAATTAAATGCTGCTATTGAAGGTACTCCTCTTGCTTCCAAAGGAATTGTTGAGATCCTGACTGGCTTGGATATGAATAACAAGGCCGTTCGGAATAATGGTGGCGGTTACTTTAATCATTCTCTTTTTTGGGAGATCATGGGACCAAATGCCGGTG
>NZ_CAMYKH010000067.1 GCF_947258935.1 uncultured Muriicola sp. | reverse complement strand
AAATGATAATGTGAATTGGACATTTGCCCAGGGAGGTACTTTAATGGTCAAAATGGCCATGGGTGATGTTACCAGAGCAGATGATGGCAAATATCACAGGGTAATTATTGCACAGATCCATGGCAGATTGACCAATGAACAGAGAGATCTGATAGGTCAAAAAGACAACAATGCTCCACCAATATTAAAAATTTATTGGGATAAAGGTAAGATCAGGGTAAAGACAAAAGTCTTAAAAAACGCCGGTGTGGACCAGGAAACGATCTTACATAAAGAAGCCTGGGGTGACGATAAGGGTAGAAATTTTGAACAGGAAGTAGGGTTTAGAAAATTCACCATAGAAGTTAAAGTGAGTGACGGTAAAATGTTGGTTTCATTAAATAAAAGTGAATTCTTTGTATATGATGATGCGAGTATAAAGCGATGGGGGATCTTTGAAAACTATTTTAAGGTCGGTAATTATCTTCAGACCAGAGATGAAGGGGCATCTGCCAGTGTGAAGGTGTATGAACTTGAAGTAGAGCACTAGAAAACAAGAAAATGAATAATAAAATTACAGATCGGCTTAGTGTAAAAGAGATAATAGTTGCTTCAACGTTTATCCTGTTCGCAACCTTATTTTTTGCATGTAATAATGAAAGTAAAGAAATTAACACTGAAGAAGAGCCAATAGTCGTAGTGGAAACACCCGTAGAAGAGCCTGTAGTAGAAGAGAAATCGTTTTTGTTGCCAGATATTGATTTAAACAACTGGAAAGTTACTTTGCCAATTACGGAAAATGGAAAACTAATAGAAGTAGAGCCTCCTGAAATTTTAGACTATGCTACCAATGAAACGCTAAAACCGTTTATGTACAACGATTCAACCGATGGTTCTTTAGTTTTTTATACCTACCCGGGAGAGACCACGGCGAATTCCTCCTATTCCCGCACTGAATTAAGGGAACAAATGGTACCTGGAAGTAATTCTACCAACTGGACATTTGCCCAGGGCGGAAGAATGAAAGGAACATTGTCCGTGCCGGAAATCTCTCAAGCTGCCAATGGTGACTATTACAGGACCATGGTGATGCAGATACACGGCCGCTTAACTAATGAACAGCGAGACCTGATTGGGGAGAATGACAACAATGCACCCCCGGTTCTGAAGATCTATTGGGATAAAGGAAAAATAAGAGTAAAGACCAAAGTATTAAAAGACCTGAATGCAACCTACGAAGAAAGTTTACATACCGATGCATGGGGTGACGATGTAGGATATAATTTCCCAGTGGAAGTAGTTGATCAAATGTTTACCCTCGAAATAATTGCTTCTGAAGGAAGGATGGAGGTTATTCTGAATAACGAACATTCTGTGGTGTACGATGATATTCACATGGAAAAATGGGGAATCTTTGAAAATTATTTCAAGGCGGGCAATTATTTACAAACTACTGATGAAGCGGCCACTGCCACGGTTAAATATTTTGATCTGGTTGTGACTCATTAATCGGCAAAGGATATAGAATATTATAAGAAGTAAAAGGAATTTAAATTTTGTTTAGTTAGTTGAGTTAGCCTTTGAAGCATATTACTGGCCTGAAATCAGGCCGGTAAGATGCTTAAACAAAAATATAAATCAGAATAAAATAGGGAAAAATGTTTTTATACATTCAATTTCATTATTTTAACAAACCAATCTGGTTAACCAATTTAAAATGAATAAAAGCATATGAAATTAGAAATTCTCACTAAAACTGATAACAAAGAAGTTCAGAATAAGATCATAGCAGGAATTAAGGATTTGATCAATTTCAAAAATTTAGAGCCGGGAGAGAAACTACCCTCAGAACGTAAGTTGTCAGAAAAATTTGGGGTTAGCAGAAGTAATGTGAGAGAGGCAATTCAGAAATTAGAATTTTATGGAATACTAAAACCTATGCCTCAAAGCGGCACTTTTATTGCAAATATCGGAATTACCGCTATTAATGGCATGATTGAGGATATCCTGGAATTGGAAGATCCGGATTTTAAGTCCCTGGTAGAAACCAGGATTTTACTCGAATTAAAAACGGCCAGATTGGCTGCGATAAGAAGAACAGAATCTGATTTAAAACGTATAAGACAGGCTTTGGATGCATATAATAAAATGGTATTGGAAGGAAAGGATGCTGTGCAGGAAGACCTGTTATTTCATCTGGCCATTGCAAAGGCAAGTGGCAATAGTACCATAGAAACGCTCATGCTTATCATCACGCCGGGAATCATTACAAACTTTGAAAAACACCATGTTTGTGATGAGAATCAGGTCATTTTAGCCATGCAGGAACACGAAGAGATTTACGAGGCTATTGAAAAGCAGGATTCTCAACTAGCCAAGAATAAAATGAAATTACATTTTGATATTTTGTATCAATACTGTTATAATGCCAAACTAGTAACTTGAAGGTAAAAATGCACGCTTTTGCTTTCAAAAATTGAAATTAAAGAGGGAAGAAAATACATAAATCGTGATTACGGTACTATTTATTAAACAGATCTTAATGATCTGTTACTCCCTTGTTTTAAATAAGATTTAATATTTCGGATCAATTTTATCGCTCAAAGCAGATAAAACTGAAGTAAGATCTATTGAATTTAATGTGCCAATCTTTTTAAATCAGAAGTATGAAGGTAAAAGGACTTAGATGGTGGATTATCACATTAATTTGTCTAGCCACGGTAATCAACTACATAGACAGAACCGCTTTCGGCGTTATGTGGCCCGAAATGGGCAAGGACCTGGGAATGGATGAAGCAGATTATGCGATAATGCTCAATATCTTTATGGTTACCTATGCAGCCGGAAAATTCTTATCTGGCAAACTTTACGATATGATAGGTACCCGTTTGGGTTTTGTTGTCTCCATAGTTGTTTGGTCTGTCGCTTCTATTTTCCATGCCTTTGCCAGGGGATTAGTTTCCCTGTCTGTTTTCAGGGGACTTTTAGGCTTAGGTGAAGCCGGCAACTGGCCGGGTGCAGTGAAGAGTAATGGAGAATGGTTTCCTATTAATCAACGAGCCATCGCCCAGGGTATTTTCAATGCAGGAGCTTCCCTTGGAAGTGTAATTGCCCCTGTACTTATAGCATATCTCTACAGCCAATTCGGTTGGAGATCCACTTATATCATAATAGGGGCGGTAGGATTAGTTTGGGTGATTCCATGGTTATTTATGAATAAAGCCCTTCCGGAAAAGCATCCCTGGATCACAGATGAAGAGAAAGCTTTGATCGTGGCCGATAGAATTAAGCCCAAAGATGACTCAAAGAAAGAAAAAGGCTTATCCGTTCTTCAAATATTAGGATTCCGGGAGTCCTGGGGGGTCCTTGCATCTCGTTTTTTTATTGAACCAATATGGTGGTTGTTTGTAGGTTGGATGCCGCTCTACCTGAATTCTGAATTCGGTTTTAGCATTGAAGAGATAGGCGCCACAATCTGGATCTCCTATTTAGGTGGTATGGCCGGTAGTATATTAGGTGGTTGGTACTGTGGCAAACTTATGGAAAAAAGATCTGTAGATGCCGCAAGGAAAATAACGATAACCATAGGTGGAGTGCTGATCTTTGTAGGCCTGCTAGGTATTATCTTCCTGGTTACGGAGAAAAATCCAATGACGTTTATTTATATCGTTGCAATTGTTCTTTTTGGTTTTCAATTTGCCATCGGAAACATCCAAACCATTTCCAGCGACTTGTTCCGCGGGCCATCTGTTGGTACCCTGGCCGGTTTGGCTGGAACTGTAGCGGCTGTCTCGGTAATTATAATGAACTGGCTGATCCCAAAAATTGCAGCTACATCGTACACCCCAGCATTTATTGTCATTGCAGTATTGGCCCCATTGGCCGTGCTTTCAATATATGGTCTAATTAAAAAAATTAGACCGGTAGAAATTCAAATAGATTAATAAGCATAAAATTAGAATAACATGAATACAAAAGGAAAAATAGCATTTATAACCGGAGCTACAGGAGGTATCGGATTTGCAGTTGCGAAACGACTTGGAAAAGACGGTTATACCGTAATACTAAACGGAATAGAGGATGATAAGGGGGCAGAAAGGGTCAAGGAACTTGCTGCTGAAGGTATTTCTGCCGAATACTATGGATTCGATGTTACAGATGAACAAGCGGTATCATCAGCTGTCCGTAAAATAGGAGAAAAGTATGGTAAGATAGACGCTATTATAAACAATGCGGGAGGCCTCGGTGGAAGATCCAGGTTTGAGGATATGACCACAGACTTCTACAGAAAAGTAATGGCATTAAACCTAGATTCAACGTTCTTTGTCTCAAGAGCTGCCATCCCTTACCTTAAAAAAGGGAAGAATGCTTCCATTATAAATTATACTTCTATCGCGGCGTGGAATGCCGGCGGACCTGGAGCAGGTATTTACGGAACATCTAAAGCAGCAGTTCAAGCAATCACAAGAGCATTAGCAAAAGATTTAGCCGAATATGGAATTAGAGTAAATGCGGTATCACCGGGTACAATTGATACTCCTTTTCATACACAAATAAAATCCACCAAGCCGGAAGTATTCGCTTCCTGGAAGAACAATATCTTATTAGGCAGATTAGGTCAACCAGAGGATGTAGCGTCCGTTGTATCCTTTTTGGTAAGCGATGATGCTGCTTTCCTTACTGCTGAAACCATACAAGTTGGAGGCGGACAAGGCCTGGGAATCTAAAAATATTAATATGGGTAAATTAAAAGGAAAAATAGCGGTTGTTACCGGAGGATCAAGAGATATTGGTCGAGCAATATCAATAAAACTCGCCAAAGAAGGCGCCAAGGTAGTGGTAAACTATTTTAATTCGGAAGCCGGAGCTCAGGAAACTGTAGATGAAATAAAATCTTTGGGACAAGAAGCTATTGCGGTTAAAGCCGATGTTTCTAATCTTGACGATATAAAGAATCTAAAGAAGAAAATTGTTGAGGCATTTGGCAGTAAAATCGATATTCTGGTAAATAATGCAGGCGGTCTTTTCGCGCGAAAAACATTGCAAGAATTTGACGAGAAGTTCTATAACCTGGTTATGGATGTCAACTTTAAGTCGACAGTTTTTGTAACCCAGGCTTTGGAACCATTGATGGGTAAAGGAGCCTCCGTGATCAATCTTTCTTCTCAGGCAGCAAGAGATGGTGGTGGTGGGGGATCTGCTCTGTACAGCTCATCTAAAGGTGCTGTTAGTACTTTCTCCAGGGCAATGGCTAAAGAACTTGGCCCTAAAGGAATTCGTGTAAACGCCCTTTGCCCGGGTTTGATCGGGACAAAATTTCACGATGATTTTACAAAAGATGAAGTGAGACAAAAAGTGGCCGCCGGTACTCCTCTGAGAAGAGAAGGAAGTGCAGAGGAAGTAGCCGATCTGGTTGCCTACCTAGCCTCAGATGAAGCTTCTTTTATTACAGGAAATAACATTGACATTAATGGAGGTCTGGCATTTAGTTAGACCAATTATAAGTACTACAAATCACAACAACCAAAATGAAAAAAGTAGTAACCTTCGGGGAAATTATGTTGCGTCTGGCACCTCCCGGATTTTTGAGATTTTCACAGACCACCAGTTTTGATGTGGTATATGGAGGCGGAGAGTCTAATGTGGCTGTTTCTTTGGCCAATTATGGCGTCCCTGTAGATTTTGTGACCCGTTTACCAAAAAATGACATCGGTGAATGTGCCCTGATGGAAATGCGGAAAAGGGGTGTAAATACCCAGAATATTATTTTTGGAGGTGACCGTTTGGGGATCTATTTCCTGGAAACAGGAGCTGTAAGCAGGGGTAGTAAGGTGGTATATGACCGGGATCATTCTGCTATTTGCGAAATAAAACCGGGAATGATCAATTGGGAAAAAGTGTTTGAGGGAGCCGGTTGGTTTCATTGGACAGGCATTACCCCCGCTATTTCTCAAGGCGCAGCAGATGCTTGCCTGGAAGCCGTAAAAGTGGCCCGTAAAATGGGCGTCACCATTTCTACAGACCTGAACTACAGGGCTAAACTTTGGCAGTATGGAGGCGACCGGGAAGCAATTATGACCGAACTTACCTCCTATTGTGATATTATCCTTGGCAACGAAGAAGATGCGGAAAAGCACTTTGGCATTCATCCGGAAGGCTTGGATGTACACAAAGACGGACACGATGTAAAAGCTGAGGCTTTCTTATCTGTTTGCAAGCAAATGATGAAAAAATTCCCCAACGCTAAAAAAGTGATCACTACGTTAAGAGGATCTATTTCAGCTTCACACAATACCTGGGCAGGTGTTTTATATGATGGGAAGAAAATGTTTGAGACCCGCCAATATCAAATTACCGATATTGTAGACAGAGTAGGTGGAGGTGATTCTTTTATGGGCGGACTTATCTATGGCCTTCTGACCTATCCAAAAGACGATCAGAATGCATTGGATTTTGCCGTAGCAGCTTCTTGTTTAAAGCATACTATTAAGGGAGATGCCAACCTGGTAACAGTAGATGAAGTTAACAAATTAATGGGTGGAGATGCCTCAGGCAGAGTCGCCAGATAAAAATTATGGCACAATATTCAAGAATTGAAGTGGCAAGTGTAATGAAGGAAACCGGTATGGTTCCCCTGTTTTACCATCCCGATATTGAATTGGGAAAGAAAGTATTAAAAGCCTGTTATGATGGTGGCGCCCGACTTTTGGAATTCACAGCACGCGGAGATTTTGCCTTTGAAGTATTTTCAGAGCTTAACAAATATGCTATTAAAGAATTGCCTGGGATGATCTTGGGGGTTGGCTCTATCACAGATGCAGCCGCCGCTTCTATGTTTATGCAAATGGGTGCAAATTTTATTGTAACACCTTCTCTTAGGGAAGACATTGCTATTGTTTGTAACAGGAGAAAAGTACTTTGGTCCCCTGGTTGTGGCTCCCTTACTGAGATCAATAAGGCAGAAGAGATGGGGTGTGAAATAGTGAAATTGTTTCCCGGTGACCTCTATGGTCCAGGATTCGTTAAGGCCATAAAAGGTCCTCAGCCCTGGACAAGTGTAATGCCAACAGGAGGTGTAAGCACGGAAGAAGCAAATTTAAAGGCCTGGTTTGATGCCGGAGTTACCTGTGTTGGCATGGGCTCTAAACTTATCTCAAAGGAAATTTTAAGTAAGAAGGATTTTGATGGGCTAGAAACACTAGTTCATACTACCTTAAAAACTATTGCGAAAATAAGGAACTGATCTTATGGAACAACCTATAGCTAGTAATTCATGGCTTAAGAAGGTACTTGCAGTGGTGCTGGCTTTTGGCCCTGGGATCTTTGCCATAGGTTATACCATAGGTACCGGCAGCGTAACCTCCATGATCGTCGCCGGAAGCACATATGGAATGCAACTGCTTTGGGTACTGCTCCTGAGTTGTATTTTTTCGGGAGTATTGATGTTCGCCTATGGCAATTATGCTTTGATTTCCGGAGAAACAGCCCTCTTTGCTTTTAAAAAACACTTGAAGTGGGGCAAACTGATTGCCATTCTGATCATCATCGGTATTTCCTTTGGACAATGGAATTCCCTGATGGGCATCCTGGGTATATCTGCCAATATTATTTTTGAATTATTCCTGCTAAATTTTCCACAACTAGCCGATTTTCAGTACGAGGGTGTCCTGGGGATTGCCATTTTAATCATTGTTATTATGTACGGTCTACTCTTGGTAGGCAAGTATACCTTTTTTGAAAAAGTACTGGTCATCTTTGTGACCATCATGGGACTCTCTTTTTTAATATCCCTGTTTATGGTATATCCACAACCTGTAGAGGTCCTACAGGGATTGGTACCTTCTATCCCGGAAGTAGAAGGAGGCCAGATGATGGTAGCCGCTTTTGTCGGCACTACCATGGCGGCAGCAACCTTTTTGTCCCGGCCCCTTTTTGTTAAGGGAAAAGGCTGGACCATTAAAAATCTGGGACAACAGAAAAAGGATGCGATCATAGCCGCGTGTTTGGTATTTGCCATAAGTGCCGCGGTAATGGCCGTTGCCAGTGGGGCCTTATTTCATCAGGGACAACCTGTAACCAAAGTTCTGGATATGGCCAACACCCTGGAGCCCGTTGCAGGTAAGTTCGCATTGTCCTTATTCTTCTTTGGAACCTTAAGCGCCGGACTTTCCTCCATATTTCCGTGCCTATTGATCGCTCCTATCTTAGTGGCCGATTACCAATCCGGGGAATTGGATACAAGTTCCAGACAGTTTAAAATCATTACGGCTATAGCCTGCTTGTTTGCATTGATCGTGCCTGTATTTGGGGCAAATCCTATTCAAATGCAGATCTTATCTCAGGTTTTTAATGTGTTTGTGCTTCCATTGGTCATCCTGGGCATTCTAATGCTGATCAATAAAAAAAGTCTGATGAAGGGTTACAAAACCCATATGGGATTGAATATTGTATTATTCCTCTCGCTGATATTCGCCATTATCATTTCTTATAATGGCATAGTAGCCTTGTTTGACTTTTTTTAAAGAACCCCCATAATCTTGATTAAATACTACTTTTGCGTATTGATTTAAGATTCAAACATTCTTATTGCCATATCTCATTCTCCAACATATTGGCCGTTTTAATTTGGTATATCGTTCTTGGATTCTAACTAGAGCAGGTCCATTACCCTTTCCAGGGCCATTCCCCTTGATCCTTTTATCAATAAGGAACCCTTTTTAATTGGGTTTTGGTCTAAATATTCCAGGAAAGACTCAAAAGATCTGAATTTCTTACAACTAGTATCTGTGTCATAAAAATGCGCACCAACCAGAAAACAATCATGGAAGGGCATTTTTTCTGCCATTTCTGAGACCCTTTGGTGTTCCTCTGCGGCACTATCCCCTAATTCGAACATATCACCCAGGAGAACAGTTTTGAATAGCGCTGGTATTTGATCAAAGGCCTCCAGGGCTACCTTCATGCTGCTGGGGTTGGCATTATAAGCATCGAGCATAATGCGAATGCCATTTTTTTCAATAAGTTGTGATCTGTTATTTTCGGGTTGATAGGTTTCAATTCCTTTTTTGATATCCGATATAGGTACCCGGAAATAGATCCCCATCAACGCGGCTATGGCACAGTTCGCAAAATTATAGGCTCCCGGTAATTGAGTTACCAATGTTTCCCCCTTAATTTTTAATTTCACGGTGGGGTCTGCTCCCAGGAAGGAAATACACTCGTACTGGGTATTATCAGTGCTAAATCCGGTCTTGAGATTATAATCCCGGAGTTTCTTTTGCTGTATAGGATCGTCTGCGTTCCAAAAGATATGTTTCCCATGGGTCATTAAGTGGTCATACATTTCACTTTTCCCCTTGATAACTCCTTCAAAACTTCCAAAACCTTCCAGGTGGGCCTTTCCAAAATTTGTAATATATCCATGATCTGGTTGTGCCACAGAGCAAAGGAAGGCGATCTCTTTCTGATGATTGGCTCCCATTTCCACAATTGCGATCTCCGTATCCTTTTGGATTGAAAGTAAGGTAAGGGGTACTCCTATATGATTGTTTAGGTTTCCACGAGTTGCTATGGTCTTGAATTTCTGGGAAAGTACAGCATGTATCAGTTCTTTGGTAGTGGTCTTTCCGTTACTTCCGGTAAGCGCTACAATGGTTGCATTGGATTGAAGGCGATGATGGGTTCCAAGAAGTTGTAATGTCTTTAGCACATCCTCTACCAGGATACACGTATCATTCACAAGGTATTCTTCTTCATCAATGATCGCATATGCGGCTCCAGAATCGAGAGCTTGCTGCGCAAAGGTATTCCCATTAAAATTTGGTCCTTTTAAAGCGAAAAACAGGCAGTTTCGGCCAATCTTGCGCGTATCTGTGGAGATCGTTGGATATTTTAAAAATAGCTCATAGAGCAGTTCTATTTTCATGCCCTAAAGATAAAAAAAGCCTTGACTTTATCGTCAAGGCTTTTACCTACACTTATTACTGTTTAAACTAAATGGAATTTAACCATAAACCCATTTTAATTACTCCACTAAATCAAAATAATTTTGTTCTACAGATTCCACTAGTGCCCCCCAGGCACTAGTAGTTTATTATTGCTTAGATCCCTAATCAAAAGCAAATCCTGTTGAAACTCTGAAAATAAATGCAAATAATACTATTGCGTAGCTGGCGATAAATAACCAGGATAAAGATTTTAAATAATTCTTTGCAATGTGATTGCTAATGTTTTGAAAAGCTTCTGAATACAAGTTTTTAATTAACATTACATTTTTCATAATATAATAGATTTGGGTTTATTTAAATTTGTAACACCTTGATTAAAAATTTGATATTGTATCGTGGTGTCTATAAGTAAAATGCTCATTTGTAGGAAATAGTATTATAAATCGACAAAACGTTTGATATAATCGATGTAATACACTATAGATGATAATATATCTATAAAAAAAGCTATAAAAATTAGTATTACATATACTAAAAATGAATAAATACATGGTTAATGAACCTTAATAATAGACCTTTTGTAGAGTTCGTAGTACGAGTATATCCAATAAAGTGAGAATAAGATTACATAAATAGTTTCCTAATTTCCTTTTCCTTCCTGATAAACTTGAAATCTTAACTTCTTGTTTTAGCAAGTTCTTTAATGATCTATTTAAATATAAAGAGTACATATATGGTTCAGGTTCACAGCGTAGTAGAGATAACGGATAATTTGGAAAGGTTCAGTAAATGCCCAAGGATTTAGTTTGTCTAAAGCTGTACAAAGCGGATGTAGTTATAATGGTATTAGTACAATAGCGTATTAAAGCTTGTTTAAGTTTTAGTCCTGGATATATTCGCCGACCTTCTGAAGAAAAAGGAGTATGGCTATTCTGCAGGATATTTTAATCATTTTAATACATCTGAACGAATACAGCGCCATATAAGAGTTAAGTAACGGCCCTTAAGCTTTCCTATAAAGAAGTGAAGTTCTGCGACCAGGAACGGTTATACTCCATTTTATTTGTGTTTAATGGTTAAAAAAAAGCCCCGACAGTTATGTCGGGGCTTTACTATATTATAT
>NZ_CAMYKH010000066.1 GCF_947258935.1 uncultured Muriicola sp. | reverse complement strand
GCAAATTCGCTGTCTACCAATATATCAATGAACTTTGTCAATCTCTTTCTCACCCAACGATCTCACGCTAAGCGGGTGCAAATATAAAACCAATTTTTTAATTAAAAATAAATTTTCAAATATTTTTAAAAAAATAATTTAGCTCCAGAATTAAGACCCTCAATATTAGGTTTTTGCAGTAATTCCTAACAAAAAAGGCTTTTAAATATAAAGGATGTAGATGGAATCCGCAACTATTTTTTCTGTTTTTGTTGTTGGCTCCATTTATTGGTCAACGAAGCATAGTCATAATCTAAAACAGACTTCTGCCTTTGTAATTTATTTTCCGCAAACGCCCGCTGTAGAATGTCCTCAATTAAATAGTCCTCATGCACTGTTTCCGGACTAAATTCTTCCTTGATACTTATCTTGAACATCTTGGCCGTGGTATTATACCAGAAAGCACGCCACCCATTGCGTAGTTCCTTAACAAGATCAAAAGATGTCTTACCCGTTTGCCTAAAGATCAACTTAACCAGTATCTGACCTTCTGTCCTGGTTAGTTTCTTAAGTTCTTCCGAAAATTCTTCTTCAATAAATTTCTGTATATGCCGGGTGTACTTCTTTTTCTTTCTTTTAGATTTAATACTCTCAAGGCTATCATTCAAGGCTACCAAACGTTCGGAAGCCAACTTGGCATATGGATAAACCTTAAGTGTTTTTCTTTTTAGAATATAGTAGCGCAGCTTTTCTTCATAGGAAGAGAACTCTAACTTCCCAAAAATAAATACCTCATCTAAAGCTATAGAGGCTTGAAAAAGAGAGTCTCCTTCAATAATGATCAACTTTTCCTGAATGGAATCAAGGGGCCTATCCTCTACCTGAGCATTTATAGCTAAAGAAAAAAAACAAATGAATCCCATAAAAAGCCATTTCCACATATAAAATCTACTTCCTGTTATATTGTTGTCAAAATTAATGATAAACCATATGCCGAGTTATTAAATAAACGTGAATATTGCTAAGTTTGTATTCAAATAAAAAACATAGATGAGCCAAACTAAAATTCTTACTAAAAAATCGGTAGAATTCTTTGAAAAATACCTGAACAATGCTGCACCTACCGGTTATGAGTGGGAAGGACAGAAACTCTGGATGAACTATCTCAAACCTTATGTAGATACTTTTATCACGGACACCTATGGAACGGCCGTCGGTGTTATCAACCCAAAAGCCACCTATAAGGTTGTCATTGAAGGGCATTCTGATGAAATCTCCTGGTATGTTAATTACGTCACAGATGATGGACTCATTTATGTAATAAGAAATGGTGGAAGTGACCATCAGATAGCTCCGTCTAAATGGGTCAATATTCATACCAAAAAAGGGATCGTCAAAGGGATCTTTGGATGGCCAGCCATACACACAAGAGATAAAACCAAAGAAAAGCCACCTCAATTAGACAACATCTTTATTGACGTAGGCGCAAAGAAAAAGGAAGAGGTTTTAAAAATGGGCGTTCATGTGGGTTGTGTAATTACTTATCCTGACCAATTTCATATTCTGAACAAGGACAAATTTGTTTGCCGGGCAATTGATAACAGGGCAGGTGGATTTATGATCGCTGAAGTGGCCAGGTTGTTGCATGAAAATAAGAAAAAGCTTCCTTTCGGATTGTACATTACCAACTCGGTACAGGAAGAGATCGGATTAAGAGGTGCTGAAATGATCACTCAGACCATACGTCCAAATGCGGCCATAATAACCGATGTTTGCCATGATACTACCACCCCTATGATCGACAAAAAGACGCAGGGGCATACCGAATTAGGGTCAGGACCAGTAATATCCTATGCTCCTGCCGTACAGAACAAATTGCGAGAGCGAATCATTGAAACGGCTGAAACCTGTAAAATACCATTTCAGCGCATGGCCTCTTCCCGATCTACAGGCACAGACACAGATGCTTTTGCCTATAGTAATGGTGGAGTTGCTTCGGCTCTTATATCTTTACCCTTAAGGTATATGCACACCACCGTGGAAACTGTGCATAAACATGATATGGAAAATGTGATCAGGCTTATATATGAAACACTATTGACCATTAAAGCCGGTGAGACCTTTAGCTACTTTGATTGATAGGCAGGTCGTTTTGTCTAAGGTCTTTGGTTTAGAATTTAAGATACCGTAAAACATAAGAATATTTCCAATGGAAGAGTGGGTTGATCTTCTGGATACTAAGGGGAATTATACCGGGCATAAGATTTTAAAGTCTGAAGCCCACCAAAAAGGATTGTTCCACCCCACTGTTCACATATGGTTTTATACGAGCAACGGCGAAGTCTTACTTCAACAGCGTGCTCAGATAAAAAAGACCTTTCCCTTATACTGGGATGTGTCTGTTGCAGGCCATGTAGGGGCCGGCGAAAGCATTGTATCCGGAGCCATTAGAGAAATAAAGGAAGAAATAGGTCTTGTAGTTAAAGAGAATACCCTTAATCCCATTGGGGTATTTAAGTCGATTCAGCAACATCATCACGGACTGCTAGATTGTGAATTCCATCATACTTTTATATGTTGTTTAAGACAACCTATAGAAACATTGCAAAAGCAGGAAGAAGAAGTGGAGGCACTTCAATTAAAACCAATAACTACCTGGGAAAAGGATCTGTTTAGCGAGACTCCATCCATGGACTATGTGCCGCATCAAAAGACGTATTACGAAGAAGTGATCTTGGCTCTAAAGAAACAATTATAGTACTTCTATAAATTGTTCCAATTCTTTCCATGAGTATGACCTTTGTGAACCTTCTGCCATGTTTTTTACCACTACACTCTTTTGTTCAAGTTCATCCTTCCCTAAAAGTACAACGTATGGGATATTCCGATTGTTGGCATATTTGAATTGCTTCTGCAGCTTCGCATACGCCGGATACAGGTCAGTTTTTATCCCTTGAGCTCGCAGGGTCCTGATCAATGGCAGGGTCGCTATAGCTTCCTTTTCACCAAAATTTACAAAGAGTACCTGTACAGATTGGTCAATGGTCTCAGGGAAAAGCTCCAATTCTTCGAGCACCAGATAAATACGGTCCAAACCAAAAGAGATCCCTACCCCACTCAGATCCTTCATACCGAAAATACCAGTAAGATCATCATAGCGACCTCCGCCGCCAATAGAGCCCATAGAGACTTCTGCAGGTGCTGCCACTTCCATGATTGCCCCGGTGTAATAATTAAGTCCTCTGGCCAGCGAAACATCGATCATGACTTCAGCACTGGATAGGCCAAGCTTTTCAATGTTTTCTATAATAAATTTAAGTTCTTCTATCCCTTGTTGCCCTCTTGCAGAATTTTTTAAAAAGTTTGATAATACTTCAAAAGGGTTCTTTATTTGACCAGACATGGCAAATAGCGGCATGGCCATATCAACAGCCTCTTTGCTGATTCCATTTGCCAATAGTTCCTTGATCACCCCCTCTTTACCGATCTTATCTAGCTTATCTAAAGCCACAGTGAATGGTATCAGTTTCTCCTGAGCCCCAATGACCTCTGCAATTCCTGAGAGTATCTTCCGGTGATTCAATTTGATCACGACATTTTTTAGCCCCAGGTCAGTGAAGACTGCATCATATAACTGGATCAATTCTATTTCCTGAATAGGAGAATTGGCGCCTACAACGTCTGCATCGCACTGATAAAATTCACGAAACCTGCCTTTTTGAGGCCTGTCTGCCCTCCATACCGGCTGTATCTGATATCGTTTGAACGGGAAGTCGATCTCATTCTGATGCATCACCACATATCTTGCAAAAGGAACGGTTAGGTCGTACCTCAACGCCTTTTCTGTGATCTGCGGTGTTAGTCTAGCAAGATCTTTGGCCTTGTATACCGAATCATCTACTTTATTTAGGTAGTCTCCCGAATTTAGGATCTTAAAGATCAAACGGTCTCCTTCATCTCCATACTTTCCTAATAAGGTATCCGAATTCTCAAAAGAGGGAGTTTCGATTGGCTGAAAGCCGAAGATCTGAAACTGTCTTTTAATAATGTCAAAGATATAGTTGCGTTTTGCAACCTCAACGGGCGTAAAATCGCGGGTACCTTTGGGAATAGAAGGTTTTTGAGCCATGATCTAGTGTAGTTGGGCAAATATCGACTTATTCTATGATTTTATCAAACCATTGATAGAGTTCTCCACGGGTGATCACCGCTCCCTGCTGAATGAGTTTAAATTTATCCAGATTCTTATCCTCTTTGTAGGCTTTGGAAGCTACCAGGTACTCTACAAAATCTGATTGCCAGTTCTTTTTAAACCAGCCAAAACCCTCGGAGGTTCTGAGATCAATTTTAGGATTCATAACCTTTACAGAGATCAGTTTCATTTCCTTTTCGGAAAGAAAGAACAGATGCATTTGCTGCTCCGAAATATTTTCAAGGTATTGTACTTTTTGAAGCACCCCTTCCCACACCAGGTCACTGAATACATCTAGCTCCTCTTCTGCCACATGGGGCCTGTTGAGCTTAATCATCTCCCATTCTGTGGCAGTTATGCTTTGAGTTGCCAAAAAGTTGATAAACTCCTGATGAAGCTCTTCGAGCTGTTGTTTAGTTAATCGTGTATATTTCATAAAAAAGCCGCCTTTTTAGGGCGGCCCAAAAATAATATTTTATTCTTTAGTTAAAAATATAGCGCACTCCCAATTGAGCTCTCCATCTGGAGATCTGACTGGTGATGGCGGCAAAAGTCTCATTCCTGTTTGTATCAAAGGTATACGTTGGATTGTTTCCCGAGTCTACGGAAACACCCAGTACCTGGTCAAAGCTGGGGCCTTCTACAACACCCCAATTAGAATTCAGGAGATTCCCAAAGTTTAATACATCAATGCTTAACTGAAACTTGTTTTTATCTGATATGTTGATGTCTTGTAAAATTTTCACATCCCAAGTACTCCTCCATGGTGCTAGCGCTCCGTATCGTTCTGCGTATTGACCCCGGCGGCCACTTAAATAATCATCTTGTTGAATAAAGGCTTCAAAAGCCTCTGCCTGACCGACTCCACTGAAGGTCATCGATCCGATTTCAGAACTGGTTGGGATATATATCAGATCGTTTATACTGGAGCCGTCATTATTAATATCGCCTCCATAGATATAGTTATATCGTCCGCTTTTAGCATATTCAAAAAATGTAGAAATGGTGGTACCTGTATTAAATTGCTTAGAAAGTACCCCGATTATTCTATGGTTATCTCCATATCTTGAGAATGATAAAACATCATTATTGGCATTACCTACAATGGTATTACCGGCAAAAGCATCTCCTGTGATCTCAGCATCTATAGAGTTTACTTCCTTCGCATTTAAGAAGCTATAGGCAAGCATGGTATACCATCCATTATCCCAGTTCTTCTGCCCTTTTAGGGAGGCATTCCAAATACGCCCTTTGTCAGAATTGGTAAAAACATAGGCATTGGTTGGTCCTCCAAAGATCTGAGATTTATCTGTATTGGTATATACAGCTCTGTTATCTACCCCATTTAAAGTGGCGGAAGGAGTGTCTAGCCCCCAATTCTGCACATGCGCAGCATTTACATCTTTGGTATATGAAATATCCGCAGTAATAATTAGCCCGTCATCAAACTTCTTATCCAGGCCTATGTTGGTACGCCAAACTTGCGGCCACTGAAAATCTGGATCAATTACCTGGTAGAAGAAAAAGTCGACTCCCTGAACCTGGTTTCCTAACCATACAAATGGGAATCTCCCTGTAAACAGACCAGATCCGCCTCGTATTTGAAGTGAGTTGTCATTTTTAACATCCCAATTAAAACCAAACCTTGGAGATACTAAAAAGTTATTGTTTGGTAACGTTTCTGAGTTGAGAAATACAGGCTCACCTGTTTCAGGGTCGAAATATTGTATGGAAGGAATATAGGTTCCTGCAGCTCCGCCTTTACGTTCAATATTCTCCCTAACCTTATCTGCTGTATCGAAGTACAAAGGCTTGTCGAAACGCACTCCATAGGTTAATTTAAAATTCTCAGCCGCATCCCACTCATCCTGCACATAAAAAGACAACTGGCCAACATTGGTCTCTGCCAAGGACCAGCCTCCAGGATTACCAGTGCCGTTTGCATTAAATGCCCTGTCTGCGGCTATGGCATCATCAAAGGCAGATTGTAATGCGCCTGAACTGGCAAAATTAGGAAAGTCGGTTATGGTTGTAGTAGGGAAGAATACACCCTGTGCACCATAAGCTCCTAAATTAAAAGAATTGTCGAATTGAAATTTTTCAAAAGAGAAACCAATGGTGTAGGTATGGTCTCCTTTAAAAATATTCAGATTGTTTGTGACCTGGAACACTTTCTGATCCAGACGGTTATTAATTGAAAAAGGTTCGTGACCTGCAATAATATAGTTGGAACTCCCTGTATCATCCAGAATTACAATACTAGGCGCTGGAGTAGAGAACGGATTTCTAAAGTCATCAAAATGTGTATATCCTACCTGAAGTTTGTTAGTTGCCTCATCCGATAGTGTAGAATTCAGTTCTAATTGCAGCGATTTTATCTTATTATTGATCTCATAGCCCGCATTTTCAAATTGAAGCGTTTGTGTGTTAGGGCCCCGGAAAGTAATTGCATCTCTGTTGGCAGGTTTGCCTTTGGAAGCGTCTAAAAAATTATAAATAATGGCCAAGCGATTATTGTCATTGATGTTCCAATCTAGTTTGATGATACCTTTAGTAGATTGCTGATCGAAATTAAAACCTTGGAATCTTCCAGGGTTATAGAAAATATCATTGCCTTGTGCATCCTGTCCTATCACTACCTGGCGGAGTAAGTTATCAACTAATTGAAAATCGGACAGGGATACTCTACTTTCATTGATATCCCCGGTACCTGTATTAGGCACAAAACCATCTGTGCCTAATTCTGTAAGCTCATCTTTCTCAAAGTTCACGAAAAAGAAAAGTTTGTTTTTAATAATTGGGCCGCCAAGACTAAAACCGTACTGATATTGTTCCAGTCCTGTTTTAAAAACATCGTCCCCATTTATTTTACCCCCCGTGAGATCATCATTTCTAAAAAATCCATATGCTGTACCATAAACTTCATTAGTACCACTTTTGGTCACAGCATTGACAGAAGCTCCTGTAAACCCCGATAGTGTAACATCATATGGGGCGGTAGTAACCTGAATCTGATCAATGGCATCGAGAGAAATGGGCTGTGCATTGGTTTGTCCTCCAGGAGTGGCCGCATCCAGACCAAATGGATTATTAAAAATTGCACCATCCAGGGAAAAGTTGTTGTATTGATCGTTCCTTCCTCCAAAAGATAATCCGGAAGCCCCGGAAGAGGCTTGTGGGTCTAGCCTGATAAAATCACTGGCTGATCTTGAAATAGTGGGCAAGCGGTTGAGTTCTCTTCTGCCTACACTTGTTTCAGCGCCAGTACGATCACTTCCAAATGTACCGGTTTGGTCATAGACCACTACCACTTCTTCCAGTGCCTGACTTTCTGATATTAAACTGAAATCCAAATTTGTAGTTACACCCAGGGATAAGAAAACGCCTTCCTCTATTTGGGTTTTAAAGCCGACATAGGAAACCGTGATTTCATAGGGGCCCCCAACTCTAAGGTTTGCTAAAGTGTAACGACCATCCTGATTACTGATAGATCCGTACTTGGTACCTGTTGGGGTATGGACGGCTACAATATTCGCCCCAAATAATGGGTTAGATTCGCTTTCATAAATGGTACCTCTGATAGTTGATGTTGTAACCTGAGCCCATAGTGAGCCAGTTCCGGCCAATAAAAGGATGGCAAAAATGATTTGTTTTTTCATAGTGGTTAGTTGGTTTAAAGGCAACTACAATATAAATAAAAAAAGAGCTATGAAAAACATAGCTCTTGTTAATTTATAAACTAAGATAGCCTTATTTCTGCTCGGCTACTACTTCAAAGTTAAATTCAACCATCACGTCTCTGTGAAGGCGAATATCTGCTTCATATGGACCGGCTCTTTTAATTGCGCCTCCCTTGATAATAATGTATTTCTTATCAATCTCATGACCTTCTTTTGCAAGTGCATCGGACAGGTCTCCATTAGTTACTGAACCAAACAGTTTATCACCGGCTCCAACTTTAGCTGTGATCTTAACTTCCAGTTGTTTTAACGCTTCTGCAATTTTATTAGCTGCATCAACGATCTTTTTCTCTTTATGTGCCTTTTGTCTTAAGTTCTCAGCCAGTACTTTCTTCGCAGAAGGAGTTGCCATAGTGGCAAGTCCTTGTGGGATTAGGTAATTTCTGCCGAAGCCATTCTTTACCGATACCAAATCATCCTTAAAACCCAGGTTTTGTACGTCTTCTTTTAAAATAAGTTCCATGATCTGTTTCTTTTTATTTTAATAAATCTCCAACGTATGGCATTAAGGCAATATGCCTTGCTCTTTTGACCGCCTGAGCTACTTTTCTCTGATACTTCAGGGAAGTTCCTGTAAGCCTTCTGGGAAGTAACTTACCTTGTTCGTTTACCAATTTCATCAAGAAATCCGGGTCCTTGTAGTCGATGTACTTAATACCCGACTTTTTAAAACGACAGTATTTCTTTTGTTTGTTGGTCTCAATGTTCAATGGGGTTAGATAACGAATCTCTCCGTCTTTCTTTCCTTTTGCTTGTTGTTGTAATGTTGCCATATTCCTTACGCTTTAGCTTTTTGTCTTGTTCTTCTTTTCTCTGCCCACTCAATAGCGTGCTTATCCAATTTTACGGTCAAGAAACGCATAATGCGTTCGTCTCTTCGAAATTCCTGCTCATAAGGAGCAATTACTTCACCAGGAGCTGTAAATTCGAACAAATGATAAAAGCCACTTTTCTTGTGTTGTATGGGATATGCCAATTTTTTCAGGCCCCAATTCTCTTTTGCCACCATTTTGGCGTCATTCTTAATTAAGAAATCCTCGAATTTCTTAACTGTTTCCTCTATCTGAACATCTGATAGAACGGGATTTAAAATGAAAACAGTTTCGTAATTATTCATATGATTATACAATTTTTAGGAGCGCAAAAGTAATAATTCTTCTGTCTATTTACAAGAAATTATATATTTCTTCGTTATTGGTACTATAATGTTTCAAATTGAACTTAACCTATAAACCTAAATTATGCTCATCATGCTTTGTACTAAATTTTGAAATGTTTACAACTTTTGTTGTAGATCAACCCGTTTTTTTAGTACTTTGTCGATGATTTAACCCCACAAATCAACCCTTTATGAAATTAAGAAGTATTGTTGTTGACGATTCATCTATGCAGCGTATGGCAGTTGCAAAACTGGTGAATAATCATCCGAATTTAGCCCTGGTTGCGGAGTACAGCAACGCAATTGAAGCCAAGAACGGCATCAAGAACAATGAGATTGACCTGATCTTTCTAGATGTTGAAATGCCGATCATTAGTGGTTTTGATCTGTTGGAGTCATTAGAAAACAGTCCACAAGTCATCCTGATCACCGGAAAACCGGATTATGCCTTAAAAGCATTTGATTATGATGTAACTGATTATCTGCACAAACCGATTACCATGGCCCGTTTTGACGCCTCTGTAAAAAGAGCAGTAGCCAAATACGAGCAAATGAACCAGGTTCTGGAAGATGAAGAGCATATTTTTGTGAAAAGTAATCTCAAAAAACGCAAGGTCATCTTAAATGATATTAAATGGATAGAGGCCCTTGGCGATTATATTAAATTGGTGACTGATGAAGCCAATATCGTCATCCTTTCTACCATGAAGGCTTTCGAAAAACAATTACCTGAGGATAAATTCCTGAGAATTCACAAATCGTATATCGTGAATTTGGAGAAGATCGAAAAATTCAACAGTAAAAATGTTGAAGTAAGTGGCAGATCTATTCCTCTAAGTAGAAATAAGAAAACAGAACTGGCCGAGGCGTTAAGCAACGTTTAGTTAAAAGTAGTCTACATCGTAGATTACACGCACACTTCTGTACCAGGAAATAGCATTAAAGGAATTTTCAATTCTTTTGATGCTATTTTTTGTTTGTTTAAGCGACTGTTTCCTTGGAATCTTCACCAATACCTGTTTTATGTATTGATTTCTGATCCTGGCAACCGGCGGAAACTCCGGTCCCAGTATTTGAGTGCCAAAAACATTTCGCAGCGCCTTACCGAACCAGGTTGCAGCCTCATTCAGGGTATTGTAGTCCTTATGCTTAAAACTGATCTTTATGATCTTGTTAATCGGCGGGTAATGATATTCTTTCCTTTGAGCCATCTGCTCTTTATACATAGCGGTGTAGTTACCCACAACAACCTGCTGTAAAATGCTATGAAATGGATTGTAGGTTTGAACTAGTACAATGCCCCTCTTTTCAGTACGGCCTGCTCTGCCCGCCACCTGTGTCAACATTTGATAACTACGCTCATGCGCCCTGAAATCTGGAAAATTAAGTAGAGAATCCGCATTCATAATGCCCACCAGATTCACATGCCTGAAATCCAATCCTTTGGTAACCATCTGAGTGCCTACAAGGATATCGAATTCTTTTTGAGCAAAGGATAGGATGATCTTTTCATAGGCGTGTTTTCCTCTAGTGGTATCCAGATCCATGCGTCCAACTTTCGCATCAGGAAATAACGTTCCCAATTCTTGTTCTATTTGTTCGGTTCCAAACCCTTTGGTATCCAGGGTTGCACATCCACAGGCCATACATTGTTCTTCCAGTACTGTATGATATCCACAATAGTGACAACGCAATTGCTTCTTTGCCTGGTGGTATGTTAAACTAACATCGCAATTTGGGCACTGGGGCGCATGGCCACAGGTTGTACATTCAACGATAGGGGCATATCCCCTCCTATTTTGGAATAGGATCACCTGTTCTTTTAAGGCAAGTGTTTCCGAGATTTCTTCCATCAATCTTTCAGAAAAATGACCTTTCATCCTTTTTTTTCTAGACGCTTCTTTGATATCTACCAATTCAATTTCAGGCAATTGAACACCCCCATATCGCTGATCCATAAAGGCATACCCGTATTTCCCGTTTTGAACATTGTAAAAGCTTTCAAGACTTGGAGTGGCCGACCCTAGGATCACTTTAGCATTATGTAGGGTTGCCAGTACTATAGCAGTATCTCTGGCATGATATCTGGGTGCGGGGTCGTACTGTTTGAATGAATTCTCATGTTCCTCATCAATGATCACAAGTCCAAGCTTCGAAAAAGGAAGAAAAAGAGAAGATCTGGCACCTATGATGATCTGTGCTTTTGAAGCATTATTCAAGACATTGTTCCAGACTTCTACCCGTTCATTCTGGCTGTATTTAGAATGAAAAACCGCCACCTTTTCACCAAAATATGCCTGCAATCTATCGATGAGCTGGGTAGTTAATGCAATTTCGGGAAGAAGGTATAAGACTTGTTTCCCTTTCTCTAAATA
>NZ_CAMYKH010000065.1:7150-33994 GCF_947258935.1 uncultured Muriicola sp. | reverse complement strand
TACATAACCATCAGTAGATTGAGCTTCTATATTATCCGGAATACCATCATCATCAGAATCGATGTCCCGAAAATCAGGATGAGTGTCGCTATCAGTATCCACCGGTGTAATACCTTCTCCGGAACCTGGGTGATTTTCATAATGATCATCTAAGCCATTTCCATCTGAATCTACCCCACATGGTGCGATATATCCAGCAGTAGTTTGTGCCTCTACATTATCTAGTATCCCATCATTATCAGAATCAATATCCCGAAAATCGGGGTGGGTGTCGCCATCTGTGTCCACAGGGGTAAGACCTTCTCCGGAACCTGGATGGTTTTCATAATGATCATCTAAGCCATTTCCATCTGAATCTACCCCACATGGCGCGATATATCCAGCAGTAGTTTGTGCCTCTACGTTATCTAAAATTCCATCATCATCGGAATCTATATCGAGATAATCTGGTACCCCATCGCCATCGGTGTCAATAGGAAGGAGGCCACCGCAACTGCCTGGCGTTTCTTCGTAATGATCATCCAACCCGTTCCCATCAGAATCTACTCCACATGGTGCGATATATCCGGCCGTGGTTTGGGCTTCTATGTTATCGAGAATTCCATCGTTATCCGAATCAATATCCAGGGAATTTACTACTCCATCGCCATCCGTATCAGTTTGTTCCCCTTCAACAGTATCAAGAATACCATCATTGTCATCATCTACATCAGTGCCATTGGGAATACCATCGCCATCTGTATCTGTATAAATAACTTCAAAGAGCGTTGCAGGAAATGTAATTCCAAAAGACAAATTAGAAGATAAAACGAATAGAAAAGCAACTGTAAGAATACCCTGAAATGCTTTTCGTATTTTACTAAAAGTAAAGTTCTCCATATAGGTTAGTTATTATTAAACTAAGCACCATGGCCGGTAGAAAGTACTTCTGGTAAGACTTTGGGAATCTAAAAAGTAAAATGCAAGATATAGTATTAATAGGTTACCGCAAATTGTTTAAACTCTTTCTTTGTACTCACTCTTTTATCAACCAAAATAATCGATAAAACGATAAAAAGTAGGATATTTAGTGCAGGAGCAATGTACAGAAAAGTATCTCCTGTGTAAGGCGTGGTCCATTCATCGGAATATTCTGCATCTCAACCCTCAAACAGATAATTTTTGTCCCGATAAATTCTCTTACTTTTGCAAAAATTTTTTACGTGAATTTCAAGAAAGAAATTGCCAGGCGAAGAACATTTGGGATCATTTCTCACCCCGATGCGGGGAAGACCACCCTCACCGAAAAATTACTGTTATTTGGCGGGGCTATACAGGAAGCTGGTGCTGTAAAAAACAACAAGATCAAAAAAACTGCTACCAGCGATTTTATGGAAATTGAACGGCAACGGGGTATCTCAGTTGCAACTTCCGTACTCGCCTTTATTTATAAGGATAAAAAGATCAATATCCTGGATACTCCCGGGCATAAGGATTTTGCCGAAGACACCTTTCGTACTCTTACTGCTGTAGATAGTGTTATTGTAGTCATAGATGTAGCCAAGGGAGTTGAAGAACAAACTGAAAAATTGGTGGAAGTCTGCAGGATGAGGAAGATCCCAATGATCGTCTTCATAAATAAAATGGACCGGGAAGGGAAAGATGCCTTTGATCTCCTGGATGAAGTAGAACAGAAATTAGGCCTAAGCGTTACGCCATTGAGCTTTCCTATAGGGATGGGATACGACTTTAAGGGGATCTACAATATTTACGAGAAAAACATCAATCTCTTCAGTGGGAATAGCAAGAAAAACATAGAAGAAACCATCGCCTTTGATGATCTAAGTAATCCAGAGCTGGAAAAGATCATAGGAAACAAAGCGGCGGAAACCCTCAGAGAGAACCTTGAACTAATTACCGGAGTCTATCCGCCTTTTAATAAACAAGAATACTTAGATGGGGCACAGCAACCCGTTTTTTTTGGTTCTGCACTCAATAATTTTGGGGTACGTGAACTACTGGATTGCTTTATTGAGATTGCTCCAACCCCAAGAGACAAAATGGCGGAAGAGCGTCTGGTGAAGGCAGATGAAAAACAAATGACAGGATTTGTCTTTAAGATCCATGCCAATATGGATCCTAAGCATAGGGACCGACTCGCTTTTGTAAAGATCGTTTCCGGGACCTTTGAAAGGAACAAACCTTATTTACATGTGAGACATAATAAAAATTTGAAATTCTCCAGTCCCAATGCGTTTTTCGCAGAAAAGAAAGAGATCGTTGACATCTCATTTCCGGGAGATATCGTGGGCTTGCACGATACCGGGCATTTTAAGATCGGGGATACACTTACAGAAGGTGAAGTACTTCATTACAAGGGGATCCCAAGTTTTTCGCCAGAACACTTCAGATATATTAACAATGCAGATCCTATGAAGGCCAAACAACTCTACAAAGGGATCGATCAGTTGATGGACGAAGGAGTTGCTCAATTATTTACCCTGGAACTTAATGGCAGAAAGGTAATTGGTACGGTAGGAGCCCTTCAATATGAGGTTATCCAGTACCGCCTGGAGCACGAGTATGGCGCAAAATGTACCTATGAGAACTTTCCTGTTTACAAAGCCTGCTGGGTAGAACCAAAAGATCCGAAAAGTGTAGAATTTCAGGAATTTAAAAGGGTGAAACAAAAATTCCTTGCCATAGATAAAAGAGGGCAGTTGGTCTTCCTCGCAGATTCTCAGTTCTCATTGCAAATGACACAACAAAAATACCCTAACGTTACCCTGCATTTTACTTCCGAATTCTCGTGACAGGACATAAAAAAACCCGGAACATGTTCCGGGTCTTATTGTTATGCTTCACCAGTTGGTCCAAAATTTAATGGAATAGGAGGCTGCTCATAGTCCTTGATATTACCATGGGCCTTCTCAAATCTATTCACATTATCATTCAGTGCCTTTAAGAATTTCTTGGCATGCTGCGGGGTCAGTACAATTCTACTTTTAACCTTCGCCTTCGGTGCACCGGGCATCATACTGATAAAATCGATCACAAATTCTGACACAGAATGGTTGATAATGGCGAGATTGGAATATATACCTTCTGCCGTTTTCTCATCCAATTCTATATTGATCTGCTTTTGTTTGTTGTCTTTCTCTGCCATGATCTAAGAATATTTTCTGGGTACTTTATAAAAAACCCCCAACCGGAAGGTTGAGGGTTGTTGAATTAGAATTTTAATTCTTCCTTGCGGGCCATGATCTCGTCGTATTCCTGTTTGGAACCTACGATAATGGATTCATAGTCGCGCATACCGGTACCAGCAGGAATCTTATGTCCTACGATAACGTTCTCTTTTAAACCTTCGAGGTCATCGATCTTACCGCTTACTGCCGCTTCGTTCAATACCTTGGTAGTTTCCTGGAAGGATGCTGCCGAAATAAACGATTTGGTCTGCAAGGATGCTCTTGTGATTCCCTGAAGAATAGGAGTAGCCGTTGCCGCTACAGCATCTCTGGCGGTTACGAGCGACTTATCCGCACGTTTTAAAATGGAATTCTCATCCCTTAATTCACGTGCTGTAATGATCTGACCAGCCTTTAGGTTTTCAGATTCACCGGGCTCCAGGACAACCTTCTTGCCGAAGATCTCATCATTCTCTTCAATAAAATCATCCTTGTGAATCAGTTGATTTTCAAGGAAGATAGTATCTCCCGGATCCTGGATACGTACTTTACGCATCATCTGACGTACTACTACCTCAAAGTGCTTATCGTTGATCTTTACCCCCTGTAAACGGTATACCTCCTGAACTTCATTCACCAGGTATTGTTGTACAGCAGAAGGACCTTTGATGGCCAGGATATCCTCAGGTGTTACGGAGCCATCAGATAATGGCATTCCGGCACGAACATAATCATTTTCTTGTACCAGGATCTGATTCGATAATTTTACAAGATATTTCTTTAGTTCTCCTAATTTAGATTCTATGATGATCTCGCGGTTTCCTCTTTTGATCTTGCCAAAAGAAACTACCCCGTCTATCTCTGAGACTACTGCCGGATTGGATGGATTACGAGCCTCGAACAATTCGGTAACCCTTGGTAACCCTCCCGTAATATCTCCGGATTTGGCCGACTTACGTGGAATTTTTACCAGGATCTTACCTTCCTTGATCTTTTCGCCGTCATCTACCATGATATGGGAGCCAACAGGTAAGTTATACGAACGTAAAACCTCATCCTTGGTATTCATGATCAATAAGGTTGGGATGAGCTTTTTATTTCTAGATTCTGAGATCACTTTCTCCTGGAATCCGGTCTGTTCATCAATCTCTACCTGATAGGTAATACCCTGCTCAATATTCTCATAAGCGATCTTACCGGGGAATTCTGAAACAATTACACCGTTGTAAGGATCCCACTGACAAACAATCTGATCCTTTTCAACCATACCGCCATTCTTAACGAATAACTGCGATCCATAAGGAATATTATTTGTACTCAGGGTGATCCCGGTTTTCTTATCTACTACCTTGATTTCTGAAGTTCTCGAAATAACGATATTTACAGGTTTCCCTTCGCTATTTTCACCTTTTACAGTACGCAGATCTTCAATTTCGGCTTTTCCACCAAATTTGGCTTCTAACTTATTATCTTCTGAAATGTTACCTGCAATACCACCTACGTGGAAGGTACGCAATGTTAACTGCGTTCCGGGTTCTCCAATTGACTGAGCTGCAACTACCCCTACGGCTTCTCCCCTTTGTACCATTTTATTGGTTGCAAGGTTACGGCCATAACATTTACCACAAATACCTTTTTGGGCTTCACAGGTTAGTGCAGAACGAACTTCCACTCTTTCGATTGGAGACGCCTCAATTTTACGTACATCAGATTCCATGATCTGTTGCCCGGCTTCAATAAGTAACTCTTCTGTTAAAGGATGGAATACATCGTGCAGTGAAACACGACCCAGGATTCTTTCTCCTAGGGATTCAACCACCTCTTCGTTTTTCTTCAGAGCTTCTACTTCAATACCTCGTAAGGTGCCACAATCTTCGGTATTTACGATCACATCTTGAGAAACATCCACTAATCTACGTGTTAGGTAACCAGCATCGGCAGTTTTCAAAGCTGTATCCGCAAGTCCTTTACGCGCACCGTGAGTAGAGATAAAGTATTCCAAAATTGACAATCCTTCCTTAAAGTTGGAAAGGATAGGGTTTTCAATGATCTCTCCCCCGCCTGCGGTAGATTTCTTTGGCTTAGCCATTAATCCACGCATCCCGGTAAGCTGTCTGATCTGTTCCTTAGAACCCCTTGCTCCGGAATCTAACATCATATACACCGAGTTAAACCCTTGCTGATCCTCACGGATCCTTTTCATAGCAAGCTCAGTAAGCATAGCGTTAGTAGAGGTCCAAACATCGATCACCTGATTATAGCGTTCGTTGTTAGTAATAAGACCCATGTTATAATTTGCCATAATACCATCTACCTGTTCATTGGCATCGGCGATCATTTCGTGTTTTTCCTGAGGAATGATGATATCTCCTAAACTAAAGGATAATCCACCTTTAAAGGCAAACTCGTACCCCATGGTCTTGATCTTATCAAGGAAGTCGGCCGTAGTAGGTACATCCGTTACGGCAAGGATCTGTCCGATAATATCTCGAAGTGATTTCTTATTCAGAACCTCATTTACATAGCCTGCTTGTTCTGGTACAACCATGTTAAAGAGTACCCTACCTACAGTAGTTGGAATGATCTGATTAACCAGTGCTCCTTCTTCATTGAAATCCTTCGCACGTACCTTGATTCCAGCATTAAGTTCTACTCTACCTTCATTAAAAGCAATTACTACTTCCTCGTAGGAATAAAAGGTAAGGCCCTCACCAATTACTGGCGTTTCTTTGGTAGACTTACGTTCCTTGGTCATATAATACAGTCCCAAGACCATATCCTGAGAAGGTACCGTAATTGGCGAACCATTTGCCGGGTTTAGGATGTTATGAGAAGCTAACATTAGAAGTTGAGCTTCTAAAATGGCTTCAGGTCCTAAGGGTAAATGAACAGCCATTTGATCCCCATCAAAATCTGCATTAAAGGCAGTACATACCAGCGGGTGCAAACGAATTGCTTTACCTTCAATAAGTTTAGGCTGGAAAGCTTGTATCCCTAAACGGTGCAATGTTGGGGCACGGTTCAACAATACAGGATGTCCTTTTAGAACATTTTCCAAAATATCCCAAACTACCGGTTCTTTTTTATCTATGATTTTTTTAGCAGATTTTACCGTTTTAACGATACCGCGCTCAATCAGCTTCCTGATCACAAACGGCTTGTACAATTCAGCTGCCATATCTTTTGGCAATCCACATTCGAACAGGTTCATTTCCGGACCTACAACGATCACTGAACGCGCAGAATAATCTACCCGTTTCCCAAGCAAGTTCTGACGGAACCTACCTTGTTTCCCTTTTAAGGAATCTGATAAGGACTTTAATGGTCTGTTAGATTCAGTTTTTACTGCAGATGCTTTTCTTGTGTTGTCGAATAAAGAATCTACCGCTTCTTGCAGCATCCTTTTTTCGTTTCTAAGGATTACTTCAGGAGCTTTGATCTCCATTAATCGTTTAAGACGATTGTTACGGATGATCACCCTTCTGTATAAGTCATTAAGATCGGAAGTTGCAAATCTACCACCATCTAACGGCACCAATGGGCGTAATTCCGGTGGAATGACCGGAACAACCTTCATGATCATCCACTCTGGTTTGTTCTCACGGTTATCCTGAGATTCCCGTAAGGCTTCTACCACCTGTAATCTTTTTAATGCCTCGGTTTTACGTTGCTTTGAAGTTTCTGTGTTGGCCTTGTGACGAAGATCGTATGAAAGTTCTTTCAGATCGATCCTGGACAACAGGTCTATCAAACATTCAGCGCCCATCTTGGCAATGAATTTGTTAGGATCTGAATCTTCCAGGTATTGATTTTCTGGTGGAATAGTCTCAAGGATGTTTAAATATTCCTCTTCCGTTAGAAAATCTAGTTTTGTTAATTCTTCTCCTTCCGGACCTTTGGCAACCCCGGGTTGAATAACCACATAGCGTTCATAATAAATGATCATGTCTAACTTCTTGGATGGTAAACCAAGGAGATAGCCAATTTTATTAGGAAGCGAACGGAAATACCAAATATGCGCTACAGGAACCACTAAATTGATGTGTCCTACGCGGTCTCTACGTACCTTTTTCTCAGTAACCTCAACGCCGCAACGATCACATACGATGCCGCGATAACGAATACGTTTGTACTTTCCACAGGCACATTCGTAATCTTTTACAGGTCCAAAAATACGCTCACAAAATAAACCGTCGCGTTCTGGTTTGTGGGTTCTGTAGTTAATGGTTTCTGGTTTTAAGACTTCCCCTCTCGACTCTGCCAGAATAGATTCTGGTGAGGCCAAGCCTATGGAGATCTTATTAAACCTTTTTACTGCTGTATTATCGTGTTGTCTAGCCATAATGCTAATGGTGATACTATATTAAATGTGTAACCGACTTTTAAATTATTCTTCCAATCTGATATCCAAGCCCAAACCTTTTAGTTCGTGCATTAATACGTTGAAAGATTCTGGTAACCCAGGTTCTGGCATGGTCTCTCCTTTAACGATAGCCTCGTAGGTCTTCGCTCTACCGACTACATCATCCGATTTCACGGTAAGGATCTCACGAAGCGTTGCGGAGGCCCCATAGGCCTGTAATGCCCATACTTCCATCTCCCCGAAACGCTGTCCACCAAATTGGGCTTTACCACCCAATGGTTGCTGCGTAATAAGAGAATAAGGACCAATAGATCTAGCGTGCATCTTATCATCTACCATGTGACCTAATTTCAACATATAGATAACACCTACAGTTGCAGGCTGATCGAATCGTTTCCCGGTTCCACCGTCATACAGATAGGTATGTCCAAATCTTGGAATTCCTGCTTCATCTGTATAACTGTTGATCTGATCCAAGGTTGCTCCATCGAAGATAGGGGTAGCATACTTTTTATCTAGTTTCTGCCCAGCCCAACCAAGAACTGTCTCATAGATCTGTCCAATGTTCATCCTGGAAGGTACCCCTAACGGATTCAGGACAATATCTACAGGTGTACCATCTTCAAGGAAAGGCATATCTTCCTGACGCACAATACGGGCAACAATACCTTTGTTTCCGTGACGCCCGGCCATTTTATCACCTACCTTCAACTTGCGCTTTTTGGCGATATAGACCTTTGCAAGTTTCATGATTCCTGCTGGTAGTTCATCTCCTACAGAGATAGTAAACTTATCTCTTCGTAAATTCCCTTGCAGGTCGTTTAATTTAATCTTGTAATTGTGCAGAAGATCTGCTACCATTAAATTAGTTGCTTTGTCTGTTGTCCAGCTTCCGCTGACCAAGTGGGCAAAATCATCTACGGCGTTCAACATCTTCATGGTGTATTTCTTACCTTTTGGCAGTACTTCCTCACCAAGATCATTAGCTACACCCTGTGAGGTTTTACCATTGATCATTTTGAACAATTTTTCAACCAATACTTCTTTCAGTTCCTGAAATTTAAGCTCGTAATCGAGTTCAAGAGCTGTAATGGCCTCTTTATCTTCAGAACGCTTGCGCTTATCCTTAATAGATCTTGAGAAAAGTTTCTTATCTATCACTACTCCCCGTAAAGAAGGAGAAGCTTTTAATGAGGCATCTTTTACGTCTCCTGCTTTGTCACCAAATATGGCACGAAGCAATTTTTCTTCAGGAGTAGGATCCGATTCTCCTTTTGGAGTAATCTTACCAATTAATATATCTCCCGGTTTTACTTCAGCACCTACGCGGATCATTCCGTATTCATCCAGATCCTTGGTAGCTTCTTCAGATACGTTAGGGATATCATTGGTCAGTTCTTCTGCACCTAATTTGGTGTCCCGAACTTCCAGAGAGTATTCATCAATATGAATAGATGTAAAGATATCTTCGCGTACTACTTTTTCTGAGATCACAATGGCATCCTCAAAGTTGTAACCCTTCCATGGCATAAACGCCACTTTAAGATTCCTACCCAAAGCAAGTTCTCCACTTTCTGTGGCATAACCCTCACAAAGTACCTGTCCTTTTTTAACCTTGTCACCTTTCTTTACGATAGGCTTCAGGTTAATACTGGTCCCCTGGTTTGTTTTTCTGAATTTCACCAACTCGTAGGTCTTAGAATCTTCATCAAAGCTCACCATGCGCGCTTCTTCAGTTCTGCTGTATTTAATAGTGATCCTATGAGAATCTACATACTCTATTACTCCGTCTCCTTCTGCATTGATCAAGACTCTGGAATCTGATGCTACTTGTCTTTCCAGGCCTGTCCCAACAATCGGAGATTGTGGTTTTAATAATGGAACTGCCTGTCTCATCATGTTAGATCCCATCAAAGCCCTGTTTGCATCATCGTGCTCCAGGAATGGAATTAATGAGGCTGAAATTGAAGCTATTTGGTTAGGTGCAACATCCGTATAATTTACGTCTGAAGGGTCTACTACAGGGAAATCACCTTCTTCACGGGCAATAACCTTTTCACTGTCAATAGTTCCATCGCCTTTTAAAGGAATATTCGCCTGAGTGATCTTCATTCCTTCTTCTTCCTCAGCACTTAGGTATAAAAATTCCTTGGTGTCTACTTTTCCCTTGGTCACTTTTCGATAAGGAGTTTCCAGGAAGCCCATAGAATTTACCTTGGCAAAAACGGCCAAGGAGGAAATAAGACCAATGTTAGGTCCTTCCGGGGTTTCAATAGGACATAAACGTCCGTAATGTGTATAGTGAACATCTCGCACCTCAAACCCGGCACGTTCTCTTGAGAGTCCGCCTGGTCCTAAAGCCGAAAGTCGCCTTTTATGTGTGATCTCTGCTAATGGGTTGGTCTGATCCATAAACTGAGACAACTGGTTTGTCCCAAAGAATGAATTGATCACAGAAGACAGTGTCTTTGCATTGATCAGGTCAATAGGTGTAAACACCTCATTATCCCTTACATTCATTCGTTCGCGGATGGTTCTGGCCATACGTGCCAATCCAACACCAAACTGCGAAGACAATTGTTCCCCTACCGTTCTAACCCTACGATTTGAAAGGTGGTCAATATCATCGATCTCTGCTTTTGAATTGATCAGCTCTATCAAATACTTGATGATGGTGATGATATCTTCCTTGGTAAGGACCTGCTTGTCCATCCCAATATCGAGACCTAATTTTTTGTTCATTCTATAACGACCAACTTCTCCTAAGTTGTAACGTTGGTCTGAAAAGAACAATTTATCTATGATACCTCTTGCGGTTTCCTCATCTGGTGGCTCGGCATTTCGCAATTGACGGTAAATATGTTCCACAGCCTCTTTCTCGGAGTTAGTGGGATCTTTTTGCAGGGTATTATGAATAATGGCGTAATCACTTTGAGCATTATTCTCCTTGTGCAATAGAATGGTCTTCACATCAGCTTCCATGATCTGCTGAATATGATCTTTTTCCAAGATGGTATCACGATCCAGGACGATCTCATTTCTTTCAATAGAAACCACTTCACCTGTATCTTCATCCACAAAGTCCTCGTGCCAGGTGTTTAAAACTCTCGCTGCCAACTTGCGGCCCAAAACTTTGGTTAAACCGGCTTTAGATACCTTAATTTCTTCCGAGAGATCGAAGATCTCAAGGATATCCTTATCTCTTTCAAAACCAATGGCTCTGAACAAGGTTGTTACGGGTAATTTTTTCTTTCTATCGATATACGCGTACATCACACTGTTAATGTCTGTAGCGAATTCGATCCATGATCCTTTGAATGGAATTACTCTGGCCGAGTATAATTTAGTTCCATTCGCATGGAAGGACTGGCCAAAGAACACTCCTGGAGATCTGTGCAGTTGAGAAACAACAACTCTCTCAGCCCCATTGATCACGAAAGTACCACTGGGAGTCATGTACGGAATAGTACCCAGGTACACATCCTGAACGATTGTCTCAAAATCCTCGTGTTCCGGATCTGTACAATACAATTTTAAACGCGCCTTTAGCGGTACACTATAGGTAAGACCCCGTTCTATACATTCCTGAATAGAATAACGTGGTGGATCTATAAAGTAATCAAGGAATTCCAATACAAATTGGTTCCTGGTGTCTGGAAATCCGGGTAGTCCGGTATGTTCTTAGCGGATGCGAAACTTATTCTTTCAGTCTGTTTTGTGAACATCTATGGACAAAATTTTGAACGTGAATACTAGAATGGGTTGTATATGACTTTATATACTATCTATAAAAGGGTTTAGGTCTAGCCACCAAAAGGCGGAAAGACCTAAACCTAAACCGTATGGTTGTCGCAATTATTTAAGCTCAACTTCTGCTCCTGCTTCTTCCAATGATTTTTTGATACCTTCAGCTTCGTCTTTAGACACAGCTTCTTTAACGGCTTTTGGTGCACTATCAACAATGTCCTTAGCATCTTTCAATCCAAGTCCTGTTAATTCTTTCACCAATTTAACTACAGCTAGTTTAGAACCACCAGCAGCTGTCAAAATAACATCAAATTCTGTCTTTTCTTCAGCGGCTTCAGCTTCACCTCCAGCGGCTCCACCTCCAGCGGCCACAGCAACAGCTGCAGCAGCAGGCTCAATGCCGTATTCATCTTTTAAAATATCAGCTAATTCATTTACTTCTTTTACCGTAAGATTAACCAATTGTTCTGCGAAATCTTTTAAATCTGCCATTTTTCTATCGTTTAATAAAATTTTTAATTATGCTTGTTTTTAGTGCGTATGTATTATTTTTCTGATAAGGTCTTAAGAATACCGGCCAGTTTGCCTCCACCAGATTTCAATCCGGAGATCACATTCTTAGCAGGTGACTGAAGCAATCCAATGATTTCTCCGATCATTTCTTCTTTAGACTTAATGCTTACCAGGGTATCTAACTTATCATCCCCAACAAAAATGGCTTCTCCTATAAAAGCTCCTTTTAATAAAGGTTTGTCGGCTTTCTTGCGAAAGGTCTTAATAAGTTTTGCCGGAGCATTTCCGGTTTCAGAGAACATTAGGGAAGTGTTGCCAATCAACACATCTGGAAGTTCTCCGAATTCTTTGTCAGAAGCTTCCATAGCTTTAGACAATAAAGTGTTCTTTACCACAGACAATTTAATGTTTGCCTTAAAGCAAGCTCTTCTCAGGTCTGAGGTAGTCGTTGCATCCAAGCCTGAAATATCTGCCAAATAAATGGTAGTACTTTCGGCAAGCTGTGCAGTTAGATCTTTTATAACGGTCGCTTTTTCTTCTCTTGTCATTACTTTACATTTCCAGAATTAAACTGTTTTCGGATCTAATTGAACACTTGGACTCATAGTGCTAGACATGAAAACACTTTTCATGTATATCCCTTTTGAGGCCGTTGGCTTTAACTTGTTGAGGGTATCTAAAAGTTCTTTGGCATTTCCTGCAATCTTATCGGCTGAAAAAGATGCTTTTCCAATTGCCGCATGCACAATACCTGTTTTATCTACCTTGAAATCTATTTTACCAGCCTTTACTTCTGAAACCGCTTTCGCGATATCCATCGTTACTGTTCCTGTCTTTGGATTGGGCATTAACCCCCTTGGACCCAAGATCCTACCTAAAGGACCTAATTTTCCCATAACGCTTGGCATAGTGATGATAACATCAACATCTGTCCAACCGCCTTTAATTTTCTCCAAATACTCATCCAAACCAGCATAATCTGCACCAGCTTCTGTAGCTTCTGCTTCTTTGTCTGGGGTCACCAAGGCCAAAACCTTTACATCTTTCCCTGTTCCATGAGGAAGTGTAACTACCCCACGAACCATTTGATTTGCTTTCCGTGGGTCTACCCCTAAACGAACTGCAAGATCTACAGATGCATCAAACTTTGTACTAGTGATTTCCTTTATCAGCGCTGAAGCTTCTTCTATAGAGTAAAGTTTATCTTTCTCTATTTTTGCTCTGGCTTCTTTTTGGTTCTTTGTTGCTTTTGCCATATTAAAATGCTTTATAAGATTTTAAAAAGGTCTTTTACCTGCAACTTTGAGACCCATAGATCTCGCAGTGCCTGCTACCATGCTCATTGCGGATTCTACGGTAAATGCATTTAAATCTACCATTTTGTCTTCCGCAATTCTTTTTACTTGGTCCCAGGTAACGTTCCCTGATTTAACTCTGTTAGGTTCGCCAGATCCTTTTTTAATCTTAGCTGCTTCCATAAGTTGCACTGCCGCTGGTGGTGTTTTTACGACAAAGTCGAACGACTTGTCTTTATACACGGTGATAACAACGGGCAGGATCTTCCCCTGCTTGTCCTGTGTCCTAGAATTGAATTGCTTACAGAACTCCATAATGTTAACGCCGGCAGCACCTAAAGCGGGTCCAACCGGTGGCGATGGATTCGCGACACCTCCCCTAACTTGTAGTTTAACTACTTTACTTACTTCTTTTGCCATTGTTTAAAATTAAATTTCAAACCGTGTTTTTAATTTGGAAGCAACACAGCCTTTTATATATGTAACATTTATATTAAACTTTTTCTACCTGCATATAACTCAATTCCAGAGGTGTTTTTCTTCCGAAAATCTTTACCATCACCTCCAGTTTTCTTTTTTCCTCATTTATCTTTTCCACAGTACCATTGAAACCGTTAAATGGTCCGTCTATAACTTTTATTGTTTCACCAAGAACAAATGGGATGGCTATATTGTCAGTGTTAACTGCCAATTCATCCACTTTTCCTAGCATTCTATTGACCTCAGATTTTCTCAGCGGTACAGGATCACCACCTTTTGTTTCTCCAAGGAATCCTATGACATTGGTAATAGACCGAATAGTATGTACCATCTCTCCACCTAGATTGGCTTTGATCATGATGTAACCAGGGAAATAAACCCTTTCCTTATTAATTTTTTTTCCGTTCCTTATCTGTACTACCTTTTCTGTAGGCACCAGGACCTCTTCAAGATAATCACCGTAACCATTTCTTTCTACCTCAGATTCTATATAGCCCTTGATCTTATTTTCCTGACCGCTGACCGCTCTGACCACATACCATTTTTTCTCCAATACTTCAGACATAGAACGGGCTTAATTTAAAGTGTTAAAATACAATTCAATTAGCTTGCTAAACACAGTATCCACACCCCAAGTTGCCAAAGCAAAAAGGATGGAGAACACAGCAACTATTACCATTAAATTAGAAGACTCTGCCCTGGTAGGCAAAGTAACATTATGTCTAAGTTCTTCTATGGATTCTTTTATATAGGTAAACATGCCGTATTATTTATTTGATAGGATAGGACTTACTTGTGTGCCTCATCTCACCGTTATATTTTCATTGTGCACGGGAGGAGAGGCTCGAACTCCCGACACCTGGTTTTGGAGACCAGTGCTCTACCAACTGAGCTACACCCGTATTCGTAATTACATTGAAAGGTATCCCGCCTTAGCGGGACACCCTTATGTAATTTACTTTATAGTGATTAATCTAAAATCTTTGTAACCTGACCGGCTCCTACAGTTCTACCTCCTTCACGGATTGCAAAACGAAGACCTAAGCTCAAGGCAATAGGCGAAAGCAAATCAACAGTAATGGTAAGGTTATCACCTGGCATTACCATTTCAACTCCACTAGGAAGATTAATTGTTCCTGTTACGTCTGTAGTTCTTACATAGAACTGAGGACGATAGTTATTGTGAAATGGTGTATGTCTACCACCTTCTTCTTTTTTAAGGATATAGACCTCAGCTTCAAATTTAGCGTGAGGCTTCACAGAACCTGGCTTACAAATAACCATTCCTCTTGTAATCTGAGCCTTTTCAATACCTCTTAATAGGATACCAACGTTATCTCCTGCTTCACCTCTATCTAATATCTTACGGAACATCTCTACTCCGGTTACGGTAGAAGTTAATTTTTCTGCTCCCATTCCGATGATATCAACCGAATCTCCTGTATTAGCTACACCTGTTTCGATACGACCTGTAGCAACAGTTCCACGACCAGTAATTGTAAATACATCTTCAACCGGCATTAAGAAATCCTTATCTATATCACGCTTAGGCATTTCGATCCAGGTATCAACAGCTTCCATCAATTCCATTACAGTATCTACCCATTTTTGCTCTCCGTTAAGTGCACCTAAAGCAGATCCAGAAATTACAGGTCCGTTATCTCCATCATACTCGTAGAAAGAAAGTAATTCTCTTACTTCCATCTCAACTAATTCCAAAAGTTCTTCATCATCCACCATGTCTACTTTATTCAAGAAAACAACGATACGTGGAATTCCAACCTGACGTCCTAAAAGGATGTGCTCACGAGTTTGTGGCATTGGTCCGTCTGTTGCTGCAACAACTAAGATTGCACCGTCCATCTGGGCAGCACCTGTAACCATGTTCTTAACGTAATCCGCGTGACCCGGACAATCTACGTGTGCATAGTGACGATTTGCTGTTTGGTACTCAACGTGTGACGTGTTGATCGTAATACCCCTTTCTTTTTCTTCTGGAGCATTGTCAATTGAATCGAAGCTTCTTATTTCAGATAAGCCTGCGTTAGCTAAAACAGTAGTAATAGCTGCTGTCAATGTAGTTTTACCGTGATCTACGTGTCCAATAGTACCTATATTTAAGTGCGGTTTGGAACGATCAAAAGTTTCCTTTGCCATTTTAATGAATTTTAATCTTAGTTTATATTAGTGTACAAATGTTTCTATTGTTTGAGCCATTTACGGGTCCCGATTCCTATCGGGGGAACCCGTGACCGCTTTATGGTTCAGGGTTCAAAGCCCATTTAATGACTTTATTCTTTCGAGCCAACGACGGGAATTGAACCCGTGACCTCTTCCTTACCAAGGAAACGCTCTACCCCTGAGCTACGTCGGCAATTTTGGGTTTTGTTCTTGTTCAGGGATCTTGGACCATACCCTCACAACCCTACCCCTAAACGGCAAACGTGTACTCAAAGTTCTTCAGCGGGAGATCACGCCAACGGCGTGACGACATTCCGCCCTTCTGAGCGGGAGACCGGGTTCGAACCGGCGACATTCAGCTTGGAAGGCTGACGCTCTACCAACTGAGCTACTCCCGCATTTTTTGGTATTCTCAATATGTCAGGGACATGTCCCGATCGTACTCGTTACTTGTAAAGCGCTGTCGAATTCCTTCCGCACTGCTCTCAGCAACTGTTTGTGGGGAGAGCAGGATTCGAACCTGCGAAGACGTAGTCAGCAGATTTACAGTCTGCCCTCGTTGGCCGCTTGAGTATCTCCCCCTCCATGCTTTTTTAATGAACTTTGGAGCCGATAGAGGGACTCGAACCCACGACCTGCTGATTACAAATCAGCTGCTCTAGCCAGCTGAGCTACATCGGCTTAACCGCCTTTTAAAGCATAAAAAAGTCCGCTATTTCTAACGGACTGCAAATGTAGATAATTTTTATTTTAAACAAAACTATTTTAGAAAAATTTTAAAGATGGTGAAACCCTTGGTTTCTGTTTCTTTCTGACCAATTTTCGCTCCAGAGAATTACAAGCCGAATCGATTGCTTCTTCAAAGGTTTTACATTGCTTTTTTACAATAAAAGTGTCTTTGGGTACATGTACTTTAATCTCTACAATCTTATTTTCTTTGGTACTGGTATTTTCTACTTTTAAATACACATCCGAATTAATGATTCTATCATAAAATACCTCTAACTTATCTAGACGTTTCTGAATGAACTCCATCAGCTTTATATCGGCGTTAAAATTAACGGACTGCGTATTTACCTTCATAGATGTACAATTATTAGGTTACACATAATTATTTCGTAAAAAACTTTTATTTTCTATTCCTTGGATGTGCCTTGGAATGCACTTTCTTCAGTTCGGCAATACTATTGTGGGTATACACCTGAGTAGATGCCAAACTTGAATGCCCCAGCAATTCCTTCACCGAGTTCAGATCTGCTCCCTGGTTGAGCATATGTGTGGCAAAGGTATGCCTCAGGATATGTGGACTCTTTTTTACTTTAGAAGAGACCTTACTAAAATATCCATTTATAATTCTATAAACAAGTGTTTCATAGATTTTATTGCCCTTTGAAGTCAGAAATACGGCTTTAGAATCCTGGGAATTATCTACCTCTTTTCGCAAAACGAAGTATTCCTCAAAAAGCTGAATCATACTTTCTAATAAAGGTATGATACGCTCTTTATTTCGCTTTCCCAAGACCTTTAAAGTATGATTAGAGAGATCGAGATTTTGAACACTTAGATTAATTAACTCCGATCTGCGCATGCCGGTAGCGTAAAGCAGTTCGATGATCAAACGATCCCGAACTCCTTCAAAACTATTTTCAAAAGGAATTTCGTTAAGCAACTCGGCCATTTCCGCTTCGGAAAAGGGGATCTCTATTTTTTTAGCCGTTTTTAAAGCCTTATGCTTGGCCAGTGGGTTGCCCTGTATACTTCCCGTTTTCATCAAGAATTTGAAATACGATTTCAAAGAGGTTACCTTACGGTTTACACTTCTATTGCTGATCTTACGATCTACCAGTGCAACGATCCAATTTCTAATGATAGGGTAGGTTACACTTTCAATGTCTTGCAATTCATATTCTTTCAGGCAAAAAGCACTAAAATCATTGAGGTCCTTTTCATAGGCCTTAACAGTATGTGGCGAGTATTTCTTTTCGTGGGAGAGATACGATATAAAAGCTGCAATGGCCATATCACAAAGGTACAAAAGCAACATTGAGATAAGGTCAAAAAAAAAATCTTGCCGAAGCAAGATTTTTCTATTGAGTGATTTTTGAGTATTATATTTCTTCCTGATCGCGAAGGCCCTGAATATATTGGGCTTTCTGGATCTGTTGTCTGCGCTCTATTGAAGGTTTTATGAACTGCTGACGTTTTCTCAGCTGCCGCATAGTACCTGTTCTGTCGAACTTCCGTTTAAAGCGTTTTAACGCTCTATCAATGTTTTCTCCTTCTTTTACTGGTATAATTAACATTGGCTACAACCTCCTTTCTTTAGTGATTAGGGACTGCAAATATAAAAGGAATAAATGAATTGAAACAAACTTATTTTAAAATATTCTTCGCTATGACTATTTTTTGTATTTCGGTAGTGCCCTCACCAATAGTGCACAATTTGGAATCCCTGTAGAATTTTTCTACCGGATAGATCTTGGTATAGCCATATCCGCCATGAATTTGAACGGCCTCATTGGCAACTTTTACGCATACTTCTGAAGCATACATTTTTGCCATGGCACTCCATTTGGTCATAGGTCTTCCTTCATTTTTCAAGAAAGCAGCTTTATGTAATAGTAATTCCGAGGCTTCTATCTCAGTGGCCATGTCGGCCAGTTTAAAAGAAATTCCCTGAAAGGAGCTAATCGGTTTTCCAAATTGTTCACGCTCCTTAGAATATTTTAAAGCAGCTTCGTAAGCTCCTTTTGAAATACCAAGCGATAATGCTCCTATAGATATACGTCCTCCGTCCAATACTTTCATTGACTGAATAAATCCATCGCCAACCTCACCTAATCTCTGGTCATCCGGAATTATACATTTGTCGAACACCAACTCGGCCGTCTCACTGGCACGCATCCCCAATTTATCTTCCTTCTTCCCGCTGGCAAACCCTTTAGTGCCCTTTTCAATTACAAAGGCGGTCATTCCATGACTATCTCCTTTTTCACCTGTACGTGCAACCACCACTGCGATGTCTCCACTTATACCATGGGTAATAAAGTTTTTAGTTCCATTTAGGATCCAATTATCCCCTTCACGAACTGCAGTAGTACTCATGCCTCCTGCATCCGAGCCTGTACCATGCTCTGTAAGTCCCCAGGCACCTATCCATTCTCCGCTTGCAAGTTTTGGGATCCATCTATCTTTTTGTGCCACATTTCCGAATGATAAAATATGATTAGTGCAAAGCGAATTATGAGCCGCAATAGATAAGCCAATTGAAGGATCTACTTTAGAAATTTCTTCAATTATAGCAATGTATTCGTGATAGCCTAGCCCTGAACCTCCTAAAGATTCTGGAACCAGAACTCCCATAAAACCCATTTGTCCCGCTTTTTTGAAGACTTCAACGGGGAATTCCTGGGCTTCATCCCATTTCATTATGTAGGGTCTAATATGCTGCTCAGCAAAATCTCTTGCAGATGCAGCCACCATACGCTGGGTTTCTGAATAATCAAATCCTAGTTCGGACATTGTTCCTGTAATCATTATTGCAATTTTTTAGAGGGACAAATATAGCTTAATTCTGTTAATCCGATCTGCTGGAAAATCTTCAATTTTTGTTAATTGTGCAATGGAATCGATGCGTCCAATACTGTTTCTATAATTCACTATTTGCTTTGCCAGGCGATAGTTAATGTAAACAAGACTGGCTAATTCTTCCACTGAAGCGGTATTCAACGGAATCTTCTTGATCTCCGGAATACTCAATACCTTGAATACCTTCATGGCCCTTGAGGCTACTTCGGGTTCTAATCCATAAACATCTAAAAGTTGCTCCGTCACTAAAAATCCTCCCAAACTGTTTCTGAATGCAATTATCCTTTTGGACAATACCGGACCTATTCCTGAGATTCGTTGCAGCGATTCCTCATTTGCCAAATTGAGGTCAGCCACCACTTCCAAAGAAACATACCCTACCTTTCTTTTGGCCGTTCTCTTGGTGAACTGAGGGAATTTAAAATAAGGGCTTATTTGAAATAGGAGTGAATCTGAAACCCCGGTTACTTTTTGAAACTCATCAGCAGAATTCACAAAATTGCCTCTTTCACGAAAGGCATATAGACTGTCGAGCTCATCCGGGGATACCCCTAATTGATATCCTTTATAGTCATTTATAAAATTAGGGTTGAATGATCTTATTACCAGTTCCTTCTTTATGAGCTGCGATCTTTTTACACTATCAATATAATGTATTGCTATGCTGTCAACTGAGAATTGAGAAGAATCGTCCTGGATAATTTGGGTTGTAAAAAAGTAGTATCCAGATTGTAGCCCGGCTACAAGCAGAAGTAAAAAAAAGATCCCACGTTTTTCCTGCTTTGTATACCGGAGGTGGGATCTCATTTTATTCCATTAGTTATTTTTTCAAGGCCTTTATAGCATCCATATACTTGGCCATCTCTTCCCGTACTTTCGGGAATAAAAATAATAGCCCAAGCATATTGGGGAATACCAGTGCCAGGATCATGGCATCTGAAAAGGCAAATACAGCGCCCATAGATGCTGATGCCCCAATCACAACAAATATTACAAAGAGCAATTTATACGTTATATCTGCAGTTTTACTGCGGCCAAACAAATATTTCCAGGATTGAAGTCCGTAGTACGACCAGGAGATCATCGTAGACACCGCAAAAAGAACGACGGCCAAAGTAAGAACATATGGGAACCAGGGTAGCACCGATTCAAAAGCCTGGGAAGTAAGTGTTACCCCTCCCATTGATGCTCCATCGACAATTACATTACCAGCACCATCCCCACCATATTCAAATACACCTCCACTATTATAAAAGATAATGACCAAAGCTGTCATAGTGCATATTACTACAGTATCAATAAAAGGCTCTAAAAGGGCAACGATCCCCTCACTTGCAGGGTATTTGGTTTTAACAGCCGAATGAGCAATAGCTGCAGAACCTGCACCTGCCTCATTAGAAAATACAGCTCGTCTAAACCCAACGATCAGTACACCAAATAGTCCGCCCAAACCTGCTTCCGGAGTAAAGGCTCCTTTAAAAATCAATACAAAGGCATCGTCTATATAAGAAAAATTGGCGAAGATCACAGCTAAACATGCAAGGGCGTAGATCACTGCCATAAAGGGCACTATCTTCTCTGTTACCGAGGCAATTCTTTTGATTCCACCAATAATTACTATTCCTACAATAATTGCGAGGATCACTCCAATAAAAAAGCCGGTAGATCCTCCTTGCAGGCCCATCATAGCTGCCAGTTGTTCTGCCGCCTGATTAGATTGTACTGCATTTCCTCCTCCAAAGGAAGCACCAACGCATAAGACAGAGAAGACCACAGCTAATACCTTTCCAAAACCAGCAAAGCCCTGTTCTTTTAATCCCCTGGATAAATAATACATTGGTCCCCCATAAACGGTACCGTTTTCATCCACATCCCTGTATTTTACTCCCAAGGTACATTCCACGAATTTCGTACTCATACTCAATAAACCACAGACGATCATCCAAAAGGTGGCACCAGGCCCTCCAATTGCAATTGCCAGCGCAACACCTGCAATATTTCCCAGGCCTACGGTTCCGGAAACTGCAGTTGCCAAAGCCTGAAAGTGACTCACTTCACCATGCTTACTTTCATCGCGAATAGTATCGGGGAGGTCACCGTCAACAATATTTACTTCCGCTTTTTCTACACCATGCCCTTCCGGTGATTCTACCTCATCATACTTCCCCCGAACCACATTGATGGCTAGTGGAAACCTGCGAATATTCACAAACCCGAAATACAAGGTAAAAAACACTGCACCCAGCACCAGGATGATCACTACCAAAGGGATCCCCGTACCGGGGACCTGCCAAAAGACAATACCTTCCCAAACAGCGGTAATAGGCTCAAACCATGCATTAATTCGCTCATCTAGCCCCATCTCTGTTGATTCCTGTGAAAAACTGAACAATGGCAACAGAAAGGCCATTAATGCAAGTGGTTTCATCTTCATGCTTCTTGTTTTTTATAAAGTTGATTGGCTTTTAATTTCTTCCAATAGGTTTTCAGATCCCCTTTAACTTCCCCGGACATAATATAGAGTCCTACAATATTTGGAAATGACATGGCAAGGATCATCATATCTGAAAAGTCGAGTACAGCTCCTAAACTTACAGAAGCGCCTATTACTACAAAAACAAGAAATAAAAGTTTGTAGATCATCTCGGAACGTCTACTCTTCCCGAAAAGATAGGTCCAGGCCCTCATGCCATAATAAGACCATGAGATCATTGTAGAAAAGGCGAAAAGGAAGACTGCGATCCCCAGAACATATGGGAACCAGGATATAACACTCCCAAAGGCATCGGAGGTAAGTTGTGCACCTGCCATACCTTCAACCTCATGCATTCCTGTAAAAATAAGAACCAGGGCGGTTAATGTGCATACTACCACGGTATCTATAAAAGGCTCCAGCAGGGCAACAAAACCTTCCGAAGGCGGGTTATTGGTTTTTGCTGTACTATGTGCTATGGCAGCCGACCCAACTCCGGCTTCATTTGAAAATGCTGCTCGCTGAAAACCAACCACCAGCACTCCTATAATACCTCCTTTGAGGGCACTAGGACTAAAGGCTCCATTATAAATAGCCGTAAAGGCAGGTCCGATATTCTCAATATTCATAATGATAACAGTCAGGGCAGCAAGTATATAAATGGAGGCCATGACGGGGACAACGCGACCTGTAACTTTGGCAATGCTTTGAATTCCACCAATTATTACTACACCAACCAAGATAGCCGTAATGATTCCAAACCAGAAACCGTTCCCTTGCAACATGGAGAATTGTCCCGCCAGTTGCTCAAAAGATTGATTGGCCTGGAACATATTCCCTCCACCAAAGGAGGCACCTACGGCTAGTACTGCAAATACTCCTGCCAGTACCTTACCAAATCCCTTTAAGTTTCGTTTTTCAAGACCATATCTCAAATAATTCATAGGCCCGCCAAAAACGCGGCCGTCTGGCAAAATATCTCTGTATTTTACTCCCAACGTACATTCTACAAATTTGGACGACATACCCAATAATCCACAAACTATCATCCAGAAAGTAGCACCTGCACCACCTAGGGAAACGGCTACCGCTACTCCGGCAATATTTCCTAGTCCAACCGTACCAGAAACAGCAGTCGCCAGCGCCTGAAAATGTGTTACTTGCCCCATATTGATAAAGCCCATCCGCAGCGTAAAAAAGGTAGCTCCAAGGACCAGCCAAATCACAATGAACGGAATATTCTTAGTGACCGGATCTCCATTGGGGTGACGAATGATTACTGGTGTATCGTATTGAATTTCCGCCAAATAATGAGCTCCTTGCTGAATTACGTGTTCTTTATTCTCGGAATTATAAATAACATTTCCTGCATCTACCATGTATTTTAGTTTCCCATTGGCGGTTGACATTACTGTATCTACCGAACCATCTTTACTGGATACCAGGGCTATCTTTTCGCCTTTGACCACTTCAGATCCTTCACCTACCAACCATTGTTTTAACACAAAGCGATCTTCTATGGTAGCAGACCACCCGGGAGTCGCTATAAGCTTTTCATCTGCATAGACCACAGGATCGTATATACCAATAGCTTCGAAGGGATCCCAGAAAAGTACACTGCCAAGGGCGCTCACTGCAGGCGTCATATTGCCATTGAAGACTTCGGTGATAGATTGGGTATCTATTTTGTATTCTTGAGTTACAGATTGCCCTGAGTTATCGGTAACTGTAACCTTGTAGGTTATTCCTTCTACCAACCCACTTGCTGTTGGTGAGCTGAGCGGAGTTTGTTGATTGCTCCATTTAAAGGTGTAAGGAGGGGTGCCTCCTTCAACCTGTAACTGTATCACTCCATCATTAATATTATCTGAGGGATTTATCGTTTTTCCTTTGACTTCAAAACCTTGTGAACACAAGGAAATACTGAAAAGGAATGAGATGCAGTAAATGAATATCTTCATGTTTACATTAGGAGTTAAATTAGAGGAGGAAGCTTGTCATGGCGGGCAATATCCTAAAAAATATCAACCCAATCAAATATTCTTTCCCAAATGTCATGTCTGAATATGGAACATCTCGTTAAGTTTACGGATCTGTTCCGGTCTTCCCAATACAATGACCTTACTCTTTGGTTTAAGGGGTAGATCTGCCTCCGGATTGATGATATAATTTCCGTCAGGTGCAATATATCCAATAATGGTACACCCGGTTTTCCTGCGCAAATCAAGGTCTCTTAAGGAATTGCACTCTACCTGATCAGAGAAGTCTTCTATGGCTACTTCCTCAAGGTTGGTAGTATGTTCTCCTTCCATAGATAATTTATCCATAAAGGTAATAAGGTCTGGGATCACTACCAGTGATGCCATGTGGTCACCCCCTATCTTATCTGGCATAATTACCTTATTGGCCCCTCCTAATAAAAGTTTTTTCTGAGAAGTAATTTTAGAAGCCCTGGAAATGATGAATAGCGACTTGTTCAATTGCCTGGCTGACAAAACAACAAACAAATTATCTGCATCATCTGGCAAGGCAGCTATTAAATAGCTGGCACGTTCTACGCCCGCCTCTAATAAAATGGTATCTTCATTGGCATCACCTTCTACGAATAAGATTTCCTCTTCATATTTCTCAATGATCTCTTTGTCTCTTTCAATGACAATAAACGGACGATTATAAGCGGTAAGCCTTTCAGCTGCTTGCATACCGTTGCGACCATAACCACAAACGATCACATGATTGGATAAATTATTGATCTGATTTTTCACTTTTTTCTTTTTTAAGAGTTGTAAGGAATTTCTACTGAGAATGTATTCTGTGATCACTGATATTGCATACGAAAATATAATTACACTGCAGATTATAAGTAAGGCCGTGAATATCTTGGCATTAGCATCTAGTGGGCGTACCTCTCCAAACCCTACGGTAGCCAACGTAATGATGGTCATATAGAATGCATCTAGCCAACTGTAGTTCGAAATAAAACGAAACCCAATTACACCTATCAGCACGACGGTCGACATTAGGGTTATGGCTAAATAGATCTTGGAGCGAAAAATTCTAATCATAATCAGAGGTCAAAAACAGATGTTCGTTTCGTGTAAATCAGATCTTTGATCCTTAACCAAAAGGCTAAAAAGAGATACAAAGCAAATCCAAAACCCAAAGTTACAAATGTTAGATAAATAAAGGTGGTACGCACAACTCTGGCCCTGATCCCCAATCGTTCTGCAATTCGACGCGATACTTCAAAACCTCGCTTTTGAAAAAAGTACAAAAGTTGATAAAAGACGTTCATGCTCTAAAATTACTATTTTCCATACAATAAATGCTTACCAACGGCACATTGTAGGCACTTATTTTTTGCACAATACCGATGATACAATTCCAGGAGTGCCTGACTTCCGTGCGCATCAGTTGCAGGCACCCCATGTGTTTGAAAGAGCCGTACAATCTTGTTGTTCTCCGCTTTTATCTCTTGTGCCCAGGAAGTAAGGCGATTTATATCTGATTTTCCTTTATGAAGTTCGTACGAATGTCTTATAGGTAAAACCGAATTCAGAATTATAAGGTCTGTAAAATGACAACTCATCTTTTTAGGTGAAGGTGCCGTAGATTTGCCAAAAACAAAGTGGGTGTCCCAATATCGTCCGGCTTGTGCCTTAAGCAGAGATCTAAGAGATACAAGTGAGGTAGCTTCAATGACCAGAGCAAACAAAGCAGAATGTCTGTGATAGAGATTCGCTATCTGAGAAAGACGAATTGTAGGGAAGTTATGTGGCCGTAGTGAAAAGTACTCCGGTTTTTGGAATAGTTCATCTCTTAAATTGAATTTAACTTTTAGAAAATTATATGCTTCCCTTAGTTCAAGGTAATATGTATCTGAGACATCAACCTTATTTAACATACCGGCCATACCAAAGAAGATACTTTCCAATAGAAATGGATCACCGGCATTCTTTCTAACTGCTTTAAAAGGTATGGCCTCACCCAAACCTAGAAAAGCAGCACCGTTAATATTAAGACCAAAACTTTTTAGAAGAATCATAAAAAAGACCTGTTCCCAATCTTGTGATGTGCCTTGCAGCCATTCTTTCATGAGCCTGGCTTTCTGGTTTAATCGATTTTGAAACAAATGATCTTTCCAGGGGTTCAGAATTTCAGAGCCTATACTGCCAATAGATCCTTCACAATTAAGCGACCTATTCTTTTTGGCGTAAAAAACATTTTGAAATTTATCTAGTTCATTTTGTAAGATAAACTGATTAAGGGCCAGGGTTGGGATGGAAGATCCATCTTTGCGGTAAATTATGGCATCTGCTTCCCATACCACATGCAGGATGACGTTATCATAGGCGGCATCTTTATGATGCTGATGTATATACCAATCAGACGCCTTAACATGTAGCTCTACATGGCCCACCCATTCCTGTTCATCTATACATACTTTCGCAAAAAGGAAATCTGGCCCGGAAAAGCTATTGAGCTTTCCTGTATTAATTACTTTGATAGTCAGCCCCAATGTACTTACTAAATCGCTGAGAGGAAATTTGTGCCCTTGCCAAATAAAGTGTAATACCGCTTCACGCATCCCCCAAAATAAAAATTCCCACTGCAAGCGGGAATCAGGAATACGTGTATGGGATTCAGGAAAGTTCTCCCTTCCATTCCACAATACCACCTTTGAGGTTATAGGCATTGGCAAACCCAAGGCTATTCATAATAGCACAAGCCTGTCCGCTTCTGTTGCCCGATCGGCAATAGACGTAATAACTTTTGGACTTATCTAGCTCCTGCAGGGCCTGCATAAAGGCCTGAGGATTATAAATATCGTGGTGCAAGGCATCGCCAATAACTCCATCCTCTACTTCTTCCAGGGTTCTGACATCCAGAATAATACAATTGATATCTTCCTTTATCTGAATTGCCCATTCTTCCTGTGATAGATCTGCCATAGAAATTTATTTGGGTACAAAAATAAAAATACTTCCCAATAAACTACTATGGTGAGATACCCTTTTTACGCACAAGTATTTCTGT
>NZ_CAMYKH010000065.1:0-7076 GCF_947258935.1 uncultured Muriicola sp. | reverse complement strand
TCTGATGAAAAAAAATTAACACACTTTTAGCGTTTTACCTGGAAAAAGTATACTAAATAATATTACATTTGTGTATACAATTGTTGTAGTTACATGAATGTAGAAAAGATTTTAAAAACGACAAAGGAAATTCCGCTAAAGAGCAGATCCCTCATTCATTTAATGTTGGTAAACAATAAAGTGAAAGAGACCATTAGCGCAGGGTTAAAACCCTACGGTGTTTCTTTACAACAATTTAATGTTCTTAGAATTCTAAGAGGCCAGGGAAGTAACCCAGCTAATCTCTCCACCATTAATGAGCGTATGGTTACCAAAATGAGCAACACAACCAGACTGGTAGATAAATTGCTGATCAAAGGATTAGTGGATCGATCAGTTTGTGAAGAGAATCGAAGAAAGATTGAGATCACCATTACAAAAAAAGGGCTAGACATGTTGAAAGACATGGATGTAGTTATGGATAAAACAGAAGCTATACTGGTGGAAGATCTTACAGAACAGGATTTACTTGAATTAAATATCCTATTAAATAAATTTTGAACATTCCCATTTTAAAAACAATTATTAAAACAAAGTAATATGATTATTATGAAAAGAAATGTATTGAGTTTGGCCCTGGCCATCGTATTTGGAGCAACAGCTACAGCCACCACTACCCCAACCACAGAGCCCGTCAAGAAAGAAGTAAATACAGCAGAGAGTTCTGTAATGTGGAAAGCTTACAAAGTGACAGGCTCTCATACTGGAGTAGTGCAGCTTACTGAAGGAGCACTTTCATTTGAAGGAGATGCTCTTGTAGGAGGCAATTTTGGTGTTGATATGACCAGCCTTATTTCAACCGATCTTGAAGGTGAATATAAAGCAAAACTAGAAGGACACCTGAAATCTGACGATTTCTTTGGTGTGGCAACTTATCCAACTTCTACGCTTGTATTTACAGATGTAAAGTCGACCGGCAAGAATTCGTACGAAGTGACAGGAGACTTAACTATCAAAGGAATAACAAAACCGATCACTTTCGATGTTTCCATTTACGGAAGTAAGGCAACAGCCTCTGTAAAAGTAGATAGAGCGAATTATAATGTGCGTTATGGATCTGGAAGTTTCTTTGACAACTTAGGAGACAAAACCATCTATGACGAATTTGATCTGGTTGTTGACCTGCAGTTCTAGAAGATTTTATTTTATTTTAAATCCTGAATAGGTTCAACTATTCAGGATTTTTTTTTGTTCCGCTGCATTATATTAGAATATCCATGCTGTGTTTTAAGAATCCGAAAAATTGATTTGTAAATATAAAATTCCTTTCTATATTTGAACCAATGAAAACAATTACAGTAAATACTTGGTGGTGGATTACCTTACGTCCTATGTCGTGAGCGAAGCACATTGAAGTACTACTGTACGAAAAGGCTTGTCTATCACGACAAGCCTTTTTGCTTTAAAAGTCCCAGCTAGTTTCAAAGTAATACAAAAAGTTTCAGTTAGATGCGCTACAAATTAAAGACCCATTATAAGAAGATCCTCGCAGATACCATTACCCCGGTAAGTGTGTATCTGAAGATCAGGGATAAATTTCCCAATAGTATTCTATTGGAGAGTAGTGATTACAGGGCCAATGACAATACCTTTTCGTATATCTGCTGTAACCCTATTGCCTCCATCACTATTCAAAATGAAAAGATTATTGAGCAATTCCCCGATGGAGAAAAAATTGAACTGCCAATTATAAACACCACGGATGTAGCTGCTGTAATTCACGACTTTGCTCAGAAATTTGAAGTGACTCAGAAAGATTTCAAATTCATCAACAATGGGTTATTTGGATACATTGCATACGATGCTGTTAGGTATTTTGAAGAAATTGAAATTCGAAAAAAAGAAGATTCCATTCCAATTCCGGATGTTTATTACGCTGTGTACCAGAACATCATTGCCATTAACCATTTTAAGAATGAGGCCTACATCTTTGCACATTGTTATGATCAGGAAAGCAATATTGAATACATAGAACAACTATTGAATGCCCGAAATTTTGCTTCCTATAACTTTAAGAAAGAAGGAGATCCTTCAACCAATATAGGGGATCAGGAATATAAGGAACATGTAAAACTTGCGAAAGAACATTGCCATAGAGGCGATGTCTTTCAACTTGTACTATCCAGAAGATTTTCACAGGCTTTCAAAGGCGATGATTTTAATGTCTACCGGGCCCTAAGATCTATTAACCCTTCACCTTATCTTTTCTATTTTGACTATGGTGATTTTAAGATCTTCGGGAGTTCGCCCGAAGCACAACTTATTGTAAAAGACGGCAAAGCAGAGATACATCCCATAGCGGGAACCTTTAAAAGAACCGGAAATGATGAAGAAGATGCCATACTTGCTAAAAAACTCTCGGAAGATGCCAAAGAGAACAGCGAACATGTAATGCTGGTAGATCTTGCAAGGAACGATCTGAGTCGGAATGGAAACACGGTTAAAGTAGAAAATTACCGCGAAGTACAATACTTCTCTCATGTAATACACCTTGTATCCAAGGTGACAGGACAAAAGAAAAAAGACATCCCCACCCTAAAAGTAGTAGCCGATACCTTCCCCGCGGGTACCTTAAGCGGGGCACCTAAGCACAGGGCCATGCAGCTAATTGAAGCCTATGAACCTACGAATAGAGGTTATTACGGAGGAGCTATAGGTTTTATGGATTTTCAGGGAAATTTTAATCACGCCATAATGATCCGAACCTTCCTGAGCAAGGATCATTCATTGTATTATCAGGCTGGTGCTGGTCTGGTTGCTGCTTCAGAACCGGAGAATGAATTACAGGAAACTTATAATAAATTAGGTGCTTTAACAAAAGCCCTGGAAATAGCAGAAGATCTGTAGCTATGATAGAGGTATTGATGATTGATAATTACGATAGTTTTACGTACAACCTGGTGCATTATCTGGAAGACCTGCAATGTAAAGTGGTAGTCAAAAGGAACGATAAACTAACCCTTGACGAGGTAGATAAATTCCAAAAGATCGTCCTATCTCCCGGACCTGGTATCCCGGAAGAGGCTGGCTTATTGAAAGAGATCATTGCAAGGTATGCACCAACCAAAAGTATTTTTGGGGTTTGTTTGGGACAACAGGCCATAGGGGAAGTCTTTGGAGGTAAGCTAATTAACCTGGACAACGTATATCACGGAGTTGCGACCACCGTTGAGATCGTCAAGAATGATCCTATTTTTGAAGGACTGCCAAAAACAATAGAAGTTGGCAGATATCATTCCTGGGTTGTTGATCCGGATCTGCCGGAAACGTTGATAGCTACCTCCTTTGATACTAATGGGCAGTTGATGTCTTTACGACACAAGGAATACGATGTGTGTGGGGTGCAATTTCACCCAGAATCTGTACTCACGCCTCAGGGGAAGAAAATTTTAGAGAATTGGATACATTCTAAACCATGAAAGAAACACTAAACCGGCTCATCAATCAGGAGATCCTGGACAAGGAAGATGCCAAGCACATTCTGATCAACATGGCCAAAGGTGCCTATAATCCGAGTCAGACGGCAGCCTTCCTTACCGTATATATGATGCGAAGCATTACAATTGAAGAATTGGAAGGGTTTCGTGATGCCCTTTTAGAACTCTGTCTTGCAGTAGATCTGAAAGACTTCGATCCTATAGACCTGTGTGGTACCGGAGGGGATGGGAAGGATACATTTAACATATCAACCCTCGCTTCTTTTGTGACTGCCGGAGCAGGGATCCATGTTACCAAACATGGAAATTATGGGGTTTCTTCTACCTGTGGCAGCAGCAATGTGATGGAATTTTTAGGAATAAAGTTCAGTAATGATGCCGATTTTCTAAGGAAGTGTATTGAGGCTTCGGGCATATGCGTACTTCATGCGCCACTGTTTCATCCAGCCATGAAAAATGTGGCCCCTATACGTAGAGAATTGGCCGTGAAAACTTTTTTCAACATGCTGGGACCCATGGTAAACCCGGCCTTTCCAAAGAATCAGATCGTAGGTGTATTTAATCTGGAGCTGGCGAGGATGTACGGCTATCTCTATCAGAATACAGACAAAAAATACACCATTCTTCATGCTCTGGATGGCTATGATGAAATTTCATTAACCGGGCGCACCAAAACCATATCAAACACTACAGAGGCCATGTTACTCCCTGAAGATTTTGGCGTAAAAATCATATCCCAGGAAGCTATAGCCGGGGGCACATCAATTGAAGCCTCTGCTCAGATATTTATGAATATTTTGCAAGGAAAGGGCACCGAGGCCCAAAATAATGTGGTATGTGCCAATGCCGGTATAGCAATCGCGACCGCAAAGGAACGCTCCCCAAAAGAGGGTTTCGAAATTGCAATGGAATCACTTAAAAGTGGTAAAGCCCTAAAAGCGCTTCGCACCTTACAAGAACTCAGCAGCTAATGGATATTCTGGAGAAAATAGTAATACAGAAGAAAAAGGAAGTGGCCTTAAAAAAGTCACTTATTCCTGTTAAACAACTTGAAGCTTCCACGCTGTTCAATCGTAAAACGGTTTCCCTATCTAATGCTTTAAAGGAAAGTGACTCGGGGATCATCGCAGAATTTAAACGCAGATCTCCCTCTAAATCTGTGATCAATTCGATAAGCCCTATTCAGGAAGTAGCCCAGGCATATGAAGCCGCGGGAGTTTGCGGAATGTCTGTTCTTACCGATAGCCACTTCTTTGGAGGAGGCCTGGAAGATCTACTTTTGGCTCGTGCCACCGTAAATATTCCGCTGTTGAGGAAAGAATTTATAATTGACGAATACCAGCTAATAGAAGCAAAAGCCCATGGAGCAGATGTTATTTTGCTGATCGCGGCCATTCTTTCCAGAGATGATATCAAAGCATTCTCAGAGTTGGCAAGGCAGCTTCAATTGGAAGTTTTACTGGAAGTTCACAATGAGAGCGAATTAAACCATGCACTAATGCCGGGACTCACCATGATTGGGGTTAACAACCGTAACCTTAAGAACTTTGAGGTTTCTTTAGAAACAAGCAGAATGCTTGCCTCCAAGATCCCGGATGAATTTGTGAAAGTTTCCGAAAGTGGCCTTAGCCAAACATCGGCAATCATAAGTCTGCGACAAGATGGTTATGAAGGTTTCCTTATTGGGGAGTCATTTATGGCCAGCCAGGATCCCGGTAAAAGCGCCACTAACTTTATAAAAGATTTAGAGGTATGAAAGTAAAGGTCTGTGGTATGAAATATATCGAAAACATGGAGGCCGTGGCAGCTTTAGAGCCAGACTATCTAGGATTTATATTCTGGGAGCCTTCAAAACGATATTCTACGGGTAAACTACCTTCCTTGCCATTATCCATAAAACGGGTGGGGGTGTTTGTAGATGCTTCAATTGATGAAATACTAGAAAAACTTATACAAGTACCTCTAGATCTTATTCAGCTGCATGGGAAGGAAACAGCCCAATTCTGTGCGGAGCTTAAAGAGGAACTCCAGCGGCTGGAAAAAGCGCATCAAAAGACTAAAGGAACCTACAAAATAATAAAAGCATTCAGTGTAGGAACTACTTTCACCTTTGAGAAATTAACACCCTATGAATCCTGTTGTGATTATTTTTTGTTCGATACCAAAGGTCCATTGCCAGGTGGGAATGGATTTACTTTTGACTGGCACCTTATGAGTTCCTATACCTCCGATATACCATTTTTTTTAAGCGGGGGAATAGGTCTGGCTAATATTCCTGAACTTTCTGAATTCCTGGCTTCGCCCTTAGCACAGAAATGCCATGCCATTGATGTGAACAGTAAATTTGAAATAAGTCCGGGTCTAAAGAATACAAAAGACTTACAAATCTTTATAAATAAATTACGAAAAGAAAATTAATACGCTGGCTATGAAAACCTATCAAGCAGACGAAAGAGGATATTACGGAGAGTTTGGAGGTGCATTTATTCCAGAAATGCTCTATCCCAATACGGAAGAACTTCGCCAGAACTATTTACAGATTATGGCTGATCCTTCTTTTCAGGAAGAATTTAATCAACTTTTAAAGGACTATGTTGGCAGACCTACACCCCTCTATTTTGCCAACAGACTTTCTGAAAAATACAAGACAAAGATCTATCTGAAAAGAGAGGACCTTTGCCATACCGGTGCCCATAAGGTAAACAACACCATAGGACAGATCTTAATGGCGAAGAAACTGGGCAAGAACCGTATCATAGCAGAAACAGGTGCCGGTCAACACGGTGTTGCCACTGCTACCGTATGTGCCCTAATGGGTATTGAATGTATAGTATACATGGGGGAAATAGACATCGCAAGGCAAGCACCTAATGTTGCCCGAATGAAGATGCTTGGGGCCGAAGTAAGACCTGCCCTTTCGGGCAGCAGAACCTTAAAAGATGCTACCAATGAAGCCATTCGCGACTGGATCAATAATCCTGTGAATACCCATTATATAATAGGCTCCGTAGTAGGGCCACACCCCTACCCAGATATGGTGGCCCGTTTTCAGTCTGTGATCTCAGAAGAAATTAAATGGCAACTGATGGAAAAGGAAGGACGGGAAAACCCCGATTATGTTGTAGCCTGCGTGGGTGGAGGCAGTAATGCTGCCGGCACCTATTACCATTTTCTGGATAATGAAGAGGTAGGCATCATTGCTGTGGAAGCCGCTGGCAAAGGAATACATTCCGGAAAGAGTGCAGCAACTTCAACCTTGGGTCAGGTTGGGATCATACATGGCAGCAAGACCTTACTGATGCAAACAAAAGACGGTCAGATCACTGAACCGTATTCCATTTCTGCCGGACTCGACTATCCGGGAGTGGGCCCTATGCATGCCAATTTGTACAGAACCGGAAGGGGTGAATTTATTTCGATAACTGACGATGAGGCCATGACTGCCGGATTATTGGTCTCTCAATTAGAAGGGATCATCCCGGCCATAGAAACTTCTCATGCTTTTGCTATTTTCGATCATAGAAAGTTTAGTCAGGATGATGTGGTAGTGATCAATTTGTCAGGAAGAGGAGATAAGGATCTGCAAACCTATATTGATTA
>NZ_CAMYKH010000064.1 GCF_947258935.1 uncultured Muriicola sp. | reverse complement strand
ATGATCATGAATCAATTAAAAGAGGCTGTAATTTCAAAACCAAAAAACAAACAAACTGATACCTATACTTATTTACATCAAATCGCTGAAAAAATTCACAGACGCTCTCTAATATTCTTGTTTACTGATATGTTTCAGACCACAACAGATCAGACAAAACTATTTGAGGCACTTAGACATTTAAAATATAATAAACACGAAGTCATACTATTTCATGTTTTTGATAGTACTAAAGAACGCTCTTTTGATTTTGATAAGCACCCAAAACGGTTTATTGATGTAGAAACGGGTGAGGCCATAAATTTATATTCAGAAAATGTTAAGGAAAGTTATGAAAAGGCTGTTGTTGAATATTTTAATGAGATAAAATTAAAATGTCTTCAATATAAAATCAAATATGTTGAGGCGGATATCAATAAAGACTTCAATAATATTCTTACCACTTTTTTGATTGAGCGACAAAAATTTGTGTAATCTGAGCAAAGTAAAAAAAGCACAAAAACATTTGTGATATAAAAAATGGAGTGTATATTTGCAACCGCTATAAAGCAACGGTTTGGTAGTTCAGCTGGTTAGAATACCTGCCTGTCACGCAGGGGGTCGCGGGTTCGAGTCCCGTCCAGACCGCAAGATGTTGAAAGCTCCAAGAAGTTGGAGCTTTTTTTAAGCATTAAAAATAGTTGTGTTGTCCCAGAAAATGGGAAGGTTTAAGTAGTTAAACCAATGGAAAGCTTTCCTTTTTTCTGTATAGTAAATTGAGAGGCTTTTTTGTTTTAGGGGAGTTTTTAGTTTATTTCATAAAAACAACCCCACTAAAATTAATTAGCAGGGTTTGTGTTATTATAAAAGTCCTTTAAAAAACATAAACAAGGATTTTAAACTCTTATAAACTCAAAATTTAAATCGGTTATTTCGAAATTGTCATTATTGTCAAAATCATATTCCCCGCATTCAGAAGAGCAACCCAAATTAAAGGTAGTAGCGGTAAGTTGAACAAACTGGGACTGAAAAAAAGACCCTTCATCAGAAGGACTACCATCCCATACAATGACTAAAGCCTCATCACCTTCATAGTTCCCCCAGAACATTTCTCCACTTACCGTGTATGCCGCACGATCAACCGGATTAATAGTAAAGGTGCATCTGCCAGAACTTTGGACGGTTAGGGATAAAGATCCCCCTTGCTGTACAATATCCACATTATTGGGACTTTCGACACTGTAAAAAACCCCTTTAGTAGCTTCCCAACTGCCTGTTAATTCACTAATCTCAAAAGGACCCCCGTCTTTGGCAAGTATTATTTCTGGTTCATCTTCACTGCACGACACGGCTACAAATAGTACCGTGAGTAACATTACATACTTTGCTAGTTTTTTCATAATTGGTTGGTTTTAGATAAATTAATAATATGAGTATTAAATATTAGTCAATGCAATGCAATGGGGATTCATTTTGTTTTAAAACCTTATACATCGCGAGGTTGTAACAAATTAATTTATAATAGTTTATTGGGAAGATCTCAGTAAGTTTCGGAAAATAAAATAGGACCAAATATGAAGTTGGTTTCATGACGGTTGGTTTAGGTTACCTATTAAAAAACCGTCATACTTTGTAGGACATACAAGCGGCAATAAAAACTCTTGTATTGGGGTGAATACTTAAATATAGACTAAATAAGCATAGCTATTACATATATCTCATATTATAAGACCGCAAGGCTTACTCGCATTAATTAATAGAAAGATATACTACTATAAACTCACTTATCTGCTCTTGCAGATCAATGATATCTATATCACTACAATGTTCCCTGTGACACTCCTAATTTTCCTATGAATAACCATGTATCACTAATAAACGGTAAATGTAAAGGGAAAGGTTTGGTTAGGATTCCATCCCTCAGATAGATAAGCAGAGGTGGAAAAGCGGTACCAACTTCCTCCGTCCCAACCATCTATTTCAAAGCGCATATTTACAAATCTGTTAAATGAAGTTGTAATAGTGCCTTCAACGGAGGTAAAATCAGCAAAACTCAGCCAATAACGAACATCATGATATGCTAAATGAGGTGTTCCTCCGGTAATTATACCGTCAGTGACGGTAAATGTTCCCGTACTACCGCCAATTTCAAAAATTACAGAGCCACTTATTGGATTATTATTAACATTATGGGCACTTACGTATATTCTTACTGACTGAAAATGTACAGCAACTGTGGGCCCCTGAATTTCGTTTCCAGAAGCATCTATTATATAGGGGTATGCACCATTGCCAATAATTTCTCCAGGTATACTTTCATCATAATAAGTACCTAATGTCCATGTAGCAGTTGCCTCACCGTTACTATCTGTAATACTGGAAGCACTTATGCTACTATCAAGGCCAGTAGTTCTCCAAAACACTTCCTGGCCCACTACTGCATTTCCGTAAGAATCGGTAACCTCTACTACTAATGGAGTAACTTCATTTGGCCTTCGTATTTGTAATATTGGGGATATAGGGCGCATAAGATCACTAGCTTGCGTAGCTATGCCCGTCACATTAAATGATTTAGTAGGTAGTTCACGCCCCGCGTCAGATTCTATATAATAAATTAAAGAAAAGATATTAGGATAATTGCCAGCGGTTGTTGGTGTAAATTCTATTGTAATGGTCTTTTCAGTTCCTTTGGGGATACTAAGTAAACTAATCTCGGCGTTGTTGTAGGTGATTTTGTAGGCTGGTGTGGGATATATAGTTGACGGATTTATATTATCAATTATAATGTCTTCTGTTGCAGAGATATTGCTAATGGTAAGTGTTAAAGGAGCGGGAGAGGAACCTACGTCTACGCTACCAAATTCTAAAAGATCAGAAGAAAGTTCTATAAAATCGTCTAAAACCCCCCTGCCGGTGATAGGGATAATATATGGAATATCATCCGTTTCGCTAAATTTTATTTCTAATTGGTCTTGAAAAGACCCATCTATATCCGGGACAAATTGTACGCTAAAGGCACTAGAAGAAGAATTGGCAGGGATAACCAAATCTCCTGTAAAATTAGTGCCAAATATTGTAGTGTTGGGAGCTATCAAAAAGCCAACAGAACTAATAGATACTTCCGAGTCCAGATCATTGCTTATTATTGTTAAGTTTATCGTTGGTGTTTCTCCTATAACCACATCACCAAAATCTAATTCTGCTTCCACTATACTCGGAGCAACAAACCCATTTCCGGATAATGGGATGTTTAAAGGTACCACTCCTCCCGCGTCAAAAGATATGAGCAGCACATTGTCAAAGTCTCTATCCTCATCAGGGGTAAATTTTACAAGTACATCGCTAGATTGGCCTGCCCCGATAACTCCCCCTGTAAATCCAGAAGGTTCAATGACATATGCGGTCTCTGCAGGGTTTTGAAAAGAGATATTGGAGATAATGACATCGATATTATTCTCATTATTAAGTTGAAAGGCAACTATAGAATCCTCGTTGAGTCTTACATTTCCAAAGTCAATTTCACTTGCATAAACCAGGGGTATCACCCCAATTCCTGTTACTCCAATGCTGTTATTTTCCTGATCGGCATCATTCTCTACTTCAATAATTTCATTAAAACTTGTGGTATCATCAGGTGAAAATAGCACTTGGGTGGTGACACTTTGTCCCGCTTCAATAGTGCCACTACTCCATTCTCCGGACGCAATACTAACGCCTGCAGGCAATGTAATACCACTTACCACTATTTCTTTTTCAATATTATTAAGAAGTTCAAGTGGTTTTGGCTCTGATGTTGCCCCCAATAGCACTTCTCCAAAGTTTAAACTCCCCGTAAGGAAGAGGCCTTCATAAAAGGAAATATCTTCCTCATTTTTTACAAATTGTAAATTGATGGCAGCCGGATAGGAAAGCCAATCTCTTATTAAATTAACCGTTGAATTAATAGTTAGTGCTTTACTATAGAGTCCCAGAAATTTATAAAAAGCGCCCATTGGCGAATTGCCCACAAGATTTGGAAGACAATTTTGAAATACATTATTAATTTTATCAAATGTTGAACGGGCATATAAAATCGTTTGAAATATAAGCTCCCCGGTTGTAATTTCATTATTGGACCATTTCTCAAGTTTTAACTGATAAGAGGTTTCATTATAGAACAATAAACCAAGGTCCCCACCACAGCCCAATGCAGAAGATAACGTGCTTGAATAAAGAGAGACTATTTTTAGGAACAGTTTTCCGGAGTTTGCAATACCCGCCTCAGTATTCTCAGCTTTATCGTTAAAAAGCAGCCCATTTGAGGCACTAAGGACCCAGTTACCATTATCTGGGATATCCAAGTTGCCACTGTCATTTTTATCTAGCAGGATGGAATTGTTTGCGTTGTTTAGGTTGGTAAAAGAATATAACGAAACTCCATACGAAGCCTCGCTTGTAGTGTTTTGGACGGTTGCCATATTGGTATTTACATCAAAAAATAAAGGGTCTTTGGTAAAATCTATTTTGTCTGTGGTTTTACCGGTTTGCAGATCAAGAAGATCAATGATAGGCTGGGAATCTACTTCTGCCAGGTTGCCAAGGTTGATATTTTCTTCAACCACAGAAACAAAAGCTATAAATTCTGGCAGTACTTCTATCTGGGCTACAAATGCCTCTCTTTCTACTGAAGAAAAATCTATCATCGAAAAATGCATTAACACCAACGCCAGGGCGGTATTGTGGCTATTTAAAACCAGGGAGAGGTTCCTGGTTGGATTGATGTAGCTCATCAATACAATGTTGTCATCGCTGTTTGTTGCAAAAATTAATTCGAGTCCGTCTCCTTCTAAAACTTCAACCTTCGCCTGGTTATCTGTTATTAGGACGTCTTCATTAAGAAGGGAAAAAATAGCCAAATCATCTATAGTAAAAGTAGTATTTGCAGGGAGTTCTACGGCAACATCTATCCTGATAACACCTGAGACAGGCTCATAAGGATCGTTCGTTTCACCGGAACCGGGAGGGGGATTTCCAATATCAGTAGCGGAATCGGCTGGAAGGTCTTTTACGGTAGTTTCTTCACTTTTATTACATGACACTAGAAACAATAATGACAGTACTAAAAACAGGGTTGGTTTCATGACGGTTGGTTTTGGTTTACTTCTAAAAAACCGTCATACTTTGCAGGACATACAAGCGGCAATAAAAACTCTTGTATTGGGGTGAATACTTAAATATAGACTAAATAAGCATAGCTATTACAATTACCAGTACAAATATTATAAGGACTCGAGGCTTACTAGTATTAATTAATGGAAAGATATACTGCTATAAACTCACTTATCTGCTCCTGCAGATCTAGTATATCTGCTTCACCCCAATCATCTCCATGCCCTCCTTCATAAATAGTATAACTATGCTCTATTTCAAAAGAAGTCAAAGCCGCATCCAGGGCATTACCATTGGCAAGGGGTACCAGCGGATCCAGGTTACCGTAGAACATGGCCACCGGACTACTTGCCTGGCCCACATTGAACACCGGACTCGTAGCTTCGGCGTAGTTGGTACCATCAGGGTATTTGCTTTCATCTACAAACAGGGAGAGTGCCAAACTAAAATTGGGATCTTCTGAGAAGAAGGGATCGGTAAAGTCAGCCGGGCCCACAATATCTACCACAAATTTTACCCGGTCCTCAGTGTCATAGACAAAGTCGTACATCAGGGAAAGATGTGCCCCAGCACTGGTGCCTATCATCCCAAATTGAGGCAGGATCTGCAAGGTTTCTTTCTCTGCTATTAGTTTTTCAATGACCTCATCAATATCCAGAAACTGGTTGGGGAAAGCCGGGGTTACACCCGGCGTTATAGTAGCCAGGATATAGTTCATATTTACAATGGCATGTTGTGGATGCCGTTCTTTGATTAGTTCTATAAAGGGTGTCATTGAGGATTTATCCCCTTCTATCCAGCCCCCTCCATGTACCAATAATAAGACCTTGGTTTTAGAGGAAGTTCTGTCTGCGGGTAGGTAGATATCATATTTCTGTTGCGGATGATCTCCGTAGGCTACGTCCATCATGGAAGTTGCTTCCAGGGGTAGTATTTCTTCTTCTATAGGTTGATCGATGATAGATGTGCCTACCTCTTCAAAAGAGGAGGAACAAGATAGCAGTAACACTCCTAACAATACGATTGAACTATTTCGGATTCTTTTTAGTTTCATATTGAGATCGTTTCTCTTTAATACACGCAGATGGAGGTTAACCCCATACCTTCAAAGATATCTAATTGTTTTCTACGAAATGTAGCTTCTGGTTTAGTTTCCTTTTTTGTCCGATGTATGGTTCACTGTAGGTGCCTTATGTCACCTCTTCGTCTCTCACATTCCTTTTGGTTTCGGCCTTTGCATAAGGGTCCTTTTTGTTAGCCGTCTTCATATCCGCATAGCGGGGATCCTGGATATAATCTTGTTTTTGCATCTTAATGACCTCAATACTTAAAAATCCAAATTCACTCACCACCTTTCCATAAAACCTGTAGATGCCCCTTCCCCTGAAAAAATACTGGGCAGCTACCGGAGGAAACAATACCGTATCAAAGACTTCTCCATGCTGGTCTACAAGGGTGGCAAAGTTCATACGTTTCCCATTGTGGGTCTTGGTATTCTTTACAGTGACCAAATACCCGTATAGATCTATATACCGATTGAGGTAGTCCGGAAGATCACTGCTTCCATGGGTATTCTTAAGAGGTTCTTTTAACAAACAGAAGGGGCTGCACAGGCAGAAGCCCAATAGTTCTAATTGGGTAAAGGCCATTTCCAGATCGGTGGTATGCAGCCGCGGGATCTCAAAATCCTGATGGGCCGGTGGAAACAATTTTGGGTGGTCTATGGCATTTCCCTTGGAAAGAAATAAATGTGCCTCCCATAAAAGTTCGTGTTTATTGATCTCTGTAAACCGGAAGGCATTGATACGGATCAAAATACTGAGCTGTTCAATAGAGATCAATACCCTATCCAAAAAATCTTCCAGGGAAGTAAACACTCCATGGGCCTGCCGCTCTTTTAATATCCGGTCCATAACACGCCCCTCTAGTTCCTTCAGATACATAAACCCCAGGTAGATCTCCTTCTCATAGATACAATTCACGGCCATGCTTTTATTAATACAGGGAGCATGAACGGTAGCACCCAGCATACGGGCCTCGTGCACATAGAATTCCGAGCGGTAGAACCCACCTCCGTTATTGAGCACCGCCACCAGATACTCCAGCGGATAGTAGGCCCTTAGAAAAAGGCTTTGATAACTCTCCACCGCATAGGAGGCAGAGTGTCCCTTGGCAAAGGCATAGCCGGCAAAACTGGCCACCTGGTGCCAGATCTCATCGATCAGTGAATCTTTATACCCTTTCTTACGGCAATTATCCACGAATTTGTCTTTTACCTTCTGAAACTCTTCGCGCGACCGGTACTTGCCGCTCATTCCCCTGCGAAGTACATCGGCTTCTCCCAGGGTAAGTCCGGCAAAATAATGGGCTACTTTAATGACATCTTCCTGGTAGACCATCACCCCATAGGTTTCCGGCATAATGTCTAACATTACCGGGTGCCCCTTCTCTTCTGCCCTCCCCGGGTTCCGGTGCCGCAGGATGTACTCGCGCATCATTCCACTCTGGGCCACCCCCGGCCGTATGATGGAACTGGCAGCCACCAATCCCAGATAGGTATCTACCTCCAGCTTTTTTAACAACATCCGCATGGCGGGCGATTCCACATAAAAACACCCCATACACTGGGCAGATTTGATCATATTATTGATATGGGGATCCTCCTTGAATTTTTTGATGTCATGGATGTCGATGGTGGCGTATTCTCCCGGTTGATTCAGAGCCAGGATCTGAATGGCTTCCTTGATCTTGGCCAGACCCCGTTGCCCCAGAATATCAAATTTGTACAACCCTACATCCTCAGCGATCACCATATCGAACTGGGTGGTGGGAAAGCCCTTTGGGGGCATGTGGGTGGCCGAAAAATAGTGTAGCGGTCGTTCGCTGATGAGAATTCCCCCGGCATGGATGCTGAGGTAGTTGGGCATGTCCTTTATAAGATTTCCGTACTTCAAGACCAAAAGCGACACCTCATCTAATTCTGAAGGCTTGTAATGCCCATCGCATAAAAAATCGATCTCTGCCTTGGGAAGTCCAAACACTTTGCCCAGTTCCCGGATCACCCCCCTCGACTTAAAAGTGACATAGGTCCCCAAAAGGGAGACATGCTGAAAGCGGTCAAAGATATATTGGGTAATTTCCCCCCTGTCCTTCCAGGAGAAATCAATGTCGAAGTCGGGCGGATTGGTCCGGTACAGATTAATAAACCGCTCAAAATACAGATCGAGTTCAATGGGATCCACATCCGTGATCCGGAGCAAATAGGCCACAATGCTATTGGCCCCACTCCCCCGGCCCACATAGTAAAAATTGCGTTTTCTTGCTTCGGAGACAATGTCCCAGTTGATCAGGAAATAGGAGACAAATTCCTTTTCCTTGATGAGCTGTAATTCTTTTGTAAGTCGTTCACGAATACGCTTATCCACCTCCGGGTATCGGTAGGGTAAGCCTTTGTGGCACAATTCCTCCAACAGTTTTTCATCGGCCTCTTTGTTATCCAGGTAGGTGCTCAGGTTTTGCGGTTTCCGGTTCTTGGAAAAATCGAAGTGGATGCTGCATGTCTGCATAAGTCGCTCCGTATTTTGCAGGATAAAGGGGTATTCCGAAAAGACTTGTGCCAGATTCCGCACAGGGAACATCCGTTCCTCGAAGGAGGCCTCCTCTTCTTTGGGAAGCTTGCTTAACAGCAGATTGTTATCGATGGCCCGTAAGAGTCGGTGTGCATTAAAATCGCGTTTATTCCTGAAGGTAACTGGTTGCAACAGTACCAGTTTGTCCTTGTATTCTATGAGCCTGGAAAAGGGCAGTCGCCTCAGGTCTGTGACAGAGATACCTATATACTCATGGTCTAAAAAATGATGCTGGTCATTGAGGAGTACTTTTTCGAAAGGGTAGATAACATAGGCATGTTGAAAGACGGGTGCCCGTTTTGGAATTTTTTTTTCCTGGTGGAGGTGTTCTGACAAGAACTCATTGAGCTCCCGGTATCCTTCATTATTCCTGGCTATCCCTACAAAACATGCTGTAGCGCCGTTGCGAAAATCGATCCCCAAAATAGGGTGTATGCCATAGTCTGCAGCCCTTCGAACAAAATTGAGACAGGCAGAGGTATTGTTGATATCGGTAAGGGCCAGGCGGGTTACCTCATTCTCTCTGGCCAGCTCCAAAAGGGCCAGTTCGGAAAAGGTTCCGAAACGAAGACTGTAGTAAGTATGACAGTTTAAATACATTTTTTTTATTTATTTCTCTCTTCATTTCTTTTGCTTGCCCAAAAGAAACGAAGCAAAGAAAAAGGCACTTTATCGTAGGCGATTTTAATGCAAGCATTAAAACCAGAGCCAAGCTCCTAAATCGCTTCCAGGGCTTCAGCGATTTTTCACGGAGCTTAACTCTTTCGCTGACGATAAATATTGAAAAACCTTATCTGCAGAATAGGACCGAGAAACCGACAATGGTACTCGTCCCGCCAAAGGCGGGATGGCGAGGTTTCGAGGTCGGTTTTATCTGCAATAGGCAGATAAAAATTCCTCAGATAAGGCGTCCTTTCTTTTCTCCCTTTTCTTTGGACGAGCAAAGAAAAGGGAAGTAATAAACCAGCTACTGTTTCCGGTGAGCCAGTACAATGGGCGGTTGCCCATTAAACGGATTCACCATTCTCCCAATGGTTTTGGCCCCCATCCCTGAGGCGCGAAGCACAGTTTTGTCTCCAAAACGCTCCCGAAGATTGTCCATGGCCGCATACAAATTGAGAGCCTCCTCTGTATCTTCAAATAAATTTATCTGGTAGTTCCCTGGTACCAGATGGCTAAACCGAATTCCTATGAGGCGTACCAGCATCCGTTTATTATAGAGGGTGTTAAAGAGCTCCAGGATCCTGGGGATCAGGATATGGTCTGCACTGGTATAGGGAATACGGACTTGTTTGGAATAGGTATTAAAATCTGAATAGCGCACTTTTACCGCAATACAGGCGGTTAGTTTTTCCCCCCGCCGCAGCTGGTAGGCCAGGTTCTCTGTCATGGCTATTAAAATGCCCCTGAGTTTAATTACATCTATGGTATCCTTGTCAAAGGTGCGTTCTGTAGAGATCGATTTACGGTCCGAAAAGGGGATCACGGGGGTGTTATCTACCCCATTGGCGCGTTTCCAGATGACCCTCCCATTGGCCCCCAGCACCCGTTGCATAATATCCATGGGCATTTCCTGTATGGTCCTTACCTGCCGCAGCCCGAGGTTTCTAAGTGTTTGGTAGGTCTTGTCCCCTACCATGGGAATCTTTTTGATGGATAGTGGGGCCAGAAAGCGTTTTTCGTACCCAAAATCTACCTTTAACTGATTATTGGGTTTAGCCTCGTTCGTAGCCACTTTAGAGACTACCTTGTTTACAGAAAGGCCAAAGGAAATGGGGAGTCCGGTTTCCCTGCTAATGGTGCTCCGGAGTTCGGACGCATACTGATAGCAGCCAAAAAAACGGTCCATCCCGGTAAGGTCTGCGTAGAATTCGTCGATACTCGATTTTTCAAAGAGGGGTACTTTCTCTTTAATGATCTCGGTGACCAGATCGGAATGCTTGCTATAGGTGCCCGCATTGCCCCGGATCACCACTGCTTCGGGACAAAGTTCCCGCGCCATTTTCATAGGCATGCCAGAATGCACCCCAAATCCGCGGGTCTCATAACTGCAGGCAGCCACTACCCCACGGTCGCTGGTGCCCCCAACCAATAGGGGTTTGTTCTTGAGTTCGCTATTGATAAGGCGTTCTACGGATACAAAAAAAGTATCGAGGTCCAGATGTAAAATGGTCTTTTGCATACTATCCAAAAAGGATAGCTAATATATGGAATATTTCCATGTATTTGGATTTTTTCCATATATAGTTTTTATCTAAAAAAAAGAAAAGGCTACACAAAAGTTGTGTAGCCTATATAGGGTAGATTGGCTATTAAGCTTAGAGCACCTGAAAGGCCTCGACTATGAGGAATACCATGAAGGAGATGAACAAACATCCCACCAAAATAAACGCATCAATAATGTCGAACTTTCTTCGCATAGCTTTTAGAACAATACCGATAATCTATTAATCAAAGGCAAATCCGGTGATTATTCTATAAATCAAAGCGTAGAGTACAACACCACACAATATAAAACTAAACCATGCAAAGATTCTAAAGAATCTCCTAACAACAAAGTTCTCCAATTGCTTAAATGCCTCTAAGTAAATCTCCTTAAAAAGTAATAATGTTTTCATACCTGTTCATTTTATAGGTTAAATTCATACATATATCTCCAAAGCTAAGGTGCTGTTATATAGTAACTTTGATTTTTGGCTTAGGAGAAAGTAAAAAAGGATGAATAACACTGAACAAGACCAATATCCTACAGAAGCTACCGTTTATCGAGTGATTGATTTTATCCTGTATCCGATATATAACAGCACATGATCGATGAACTGCATTGTAGGAAGAGTAAAGAACTCCTACTTAAAACCGGTAATTAAGCGTAAGAACAGCGCCGCGGGGTAGTACGGGAACCACCACAAAACTTGCATCTGGATTATCCTGAATAAAATCGGCGGTAGTCCCATTGGCGCTTGCGCCAAAACTATTGGCTCCAAAGAAATTAGCAAGGCCCGCCGAATTAAATATATTGGTTACCAGAAGTTGGAGTGTTACTTGCTGGCTTACAGCATAGCCGGTTCCTAAATTAAAGATGCTATAGGCAGGTAATTGAAAGGCATTGGCCACATTACCCTCTCGTTCTCCCATAAACTGCCATTTTAAAAAGGCTGTAAAGTTCCCGCTCTGATATTCTCCCCCCAGGTTAAACATCAG
>NZ_CAMYKH010000063.1 GCF_947258935.1 uncultured Muriicola sp. | reverse complement strand
GCAAATTCGCTGTCTACCAATATATCAATGAACTTTGTCAATCTCTTTCTCACCCAACGATCTCACGCTAAGCGGGTGCAAATATAAAACCAATTTTTTGGTTGAACAACTCCATACAGGAAATAATTAATATTAATTATTTTATCGAGCTAACCCCCTGAAAATGAGGATTCATTCAATCAAAAAAAATAAACTTTTTGAACAAATTCTACGAAAAGAAATTCCACACCAGGCCAAAACGAATCACAAAGTCGCGATACGGATAGTTTGGTGCAGCATAATAGGTATTCCCCGTAAACGAAGAATTAAAATGCTCCGCTTTCAGATAGATGCGTGTCTGACGCACCTTCGCATTAATAAAAAAGTCGAGTAAAGGAAAAGCGCCCAACTCTTCCCTATTCTGCACGTAAAATTCTCCTAAGAGGGGGTTGTACCCATCCATGGTATAGGCAGTGAAATATTTAAAGGTTACCCCTGTCTGAAGGAACATGGCATTCTTAAAGACATTGCTGGAATAATACAACGTGTTCCTTGTAACCAATTGAGGCACATTCAATACCTGGTTGCTTTGAGTTACATTCTGATACATCACTGTATTATTCAAGGCCCATTTCCCTACCTTAAATTCCTTGGCGAACTTTACCTTAAGATGGCTTACCGAAGAGCTCTCCTGTTTTGGGGTTACATACGCGTTCTCAGTGCCATTATCTATTTGCTCACTAGTAGCGTTAGATGAAAAATAGGTGTAGTTGTCCGTAGTAGCATACTGCACCATCAGATCTCCCCATACTTGTGAACTCAAATTGAACTTAAGGCTTTGCACATTCTGATTCTCAAATGCATCCGAGTTATTCCAATTGTAATTCTCGTATTCCGATTGGTAGAGCAGAAAATTAAAATTAGGCAAACGGGAAGAAGAATGAGCACTTACCTCAATATTGTGTTTGTCATTGATACTGTATTCGGCAGCGGCGTCAAAAATATAATTAGTAAGGTCGCCAGTAATGCCATAGGTAAGAGAGGCATCAAGCGCAAAAGCACCTATTTGATTTTGATAGAGCCCACCAACTGCCAATTCATCACCACGCAATTGATTTGGGATGGTTTGTGTATCGGTTATTAAAATGCTGTTGAAATAATAATCGTAATTATACCAATTCACAAATCCTTTCAGAGTTCCTAACAATCTATTGGAATAATCCAGGCTTAGCCTGTTAAAAAAGGTTTTTAAAGTTGCCTTATCATCAATAGGAGTTACTATGGTTGATCCAAAAAAATCGTTCTGACTATCTTGTTGAAACTGGAAATATTTGGTTTCGTAGCTAAATTCATGTCCAAGGCCTACAGAGGATCTCCTGAGGGAATCACTTTTTTGAAATATCGCGAACCGATGATCCAGAAAATAGCGTTTCCCTAAGATCTTGTTTCTGGCATCCGTAAAGAAAACGTCTAAACGCGATCTATCCTGAAATTCGGGATCTTCAGATTCGAATTGCAGCTCTTTTTCAAGGATACCTCCATTTTCTTCACTCTCAATATCCTGAGCTGCAATATGAGCCCGTAGGGTATACCTTTCATTCGCTGTCTGATAATTTGCGGTGGTCCTGAAATTTCCGGATTGCATCTGACTGAACTGGTACTTCCCCAGGGAGCGAAATCCTTTAAAAGCTATGGAAAAATTTAACCTCCTGGAGGTATTAAAAGTAAGCATCGCATCTAAAAGTTGTCCTTGTTCAAAGGTGGTCTTAAAGAACAGATCCGTCATGGGAGTTGGAACATTATAATATGAAATGTCTTGCACCTCCATATAGTTTATGTTTCGAGCCCTGGCTCCTAATGAGGGATATAATTCAGGCTGTTCCATATCTACCCCCAAGGCGTTATTGGGTTGCCCTACATTAGCGAAAGGCATGAGTTCAAAGTTGTCTCGCCGGAGGTAGTTATATTTATATTCTTTTTGGATAGTTAAGGTGGTATCCAGATAGGTGGTGTCTCTGGCATAAGAAATGATCTTGTAATCCTTAATACTGAGCTCTTGCTCTTTATTGGAAGTCGCCCCCTTAGGTATTGTCAATTTATTCTTGCTAAAAAGAATGGTGTCCTTCTCTTTGGCTACCGGCAACATCTTATCCTGAGCAAAAGCCGTTTGCAAAGAAAGAATCAAAAGTAAACTTATAAAGTATTTCATAAAATAGATAACTCGGGCAAAGTTACTTTTTTTTGTCACTAAAGAAATGTGAAAGTTTTACGAGAAAAGCTTATGAATCGTTATCTTGAGCAACTTTTAAATTTATACTGCCACAAAAAGGGGCCACAGAACTAATAAAATTGAATATTCCTGTTTTTTTCAGGATATTACACAAAAAAAATTACATGATAAGAAGACTACTCATGGCATGCCTTCTTCTAGGCAGTGTATCTTATGGGCAATTTAATGAAAGTGCTCCCTGGATGCAGAAGTTGAAAAAAACCAATGCTGTAACCTCTAAAAGCACCGATCAACGATACAGCTTAAATGAAATTTCCGAAGCCTTCCATCAGTATTGGAAAGGAAAAGACTCTTTGGCGAAAGGTAGCGGTTATAAACCCTATATGAGATGGGAGAACTACTGGAAGCACTTTGTGGATGAAAATGGCTATATCCCAACTTCCAAAGATCTCATGGAAACCTGGGAGGAGGTGCAAAATCTCAACGCCGATGTTAATCCAACCAGTAACTGGAATGCTTTAGGACCATTTACAAGCGGAACCCTTGCCGAAGGACAACCCGGGGCAGGTAGGATCAACGCTGTAGCGATAGATCCTAATAACGAAAATATATGGTATGCAGGTGCTCCTTCCGGGGGGATCTGGAAATCCGTTAATGCCGGGAGTACCTGGGTAAACCTTTTTGACGATTTTGCCCAGATAGGGGTTTCCGGGATTGCCATAGATGCAAATGATTCAAATACAATTTATATAGCCACAGGAGACGATGATGGCAGAGATTCATACAGTATTGGCGTCTTTAAATCTATTGATGGAGGTTTGAGCTGGAATGCCACTGGCCTGAATGCCCAAATCAGCGACTTTAGCTGGAGTATGAACGAAATATTTATAGACCCATCCAATTCAAATATTGTATGGGTAGCAACCAACAAAGGGCTTTACAAGTCTCTAGACGCCGGGGCCAATTGGGCTGTTACCTTTGATGGTGAAGTTGGTGACTTCCGATTAAAACCGGGGGATCCCGAAACAATCTATTTGGTGACGTCCAACAGCTTTCACCGTTCTGAAAATGGGGGCGCTACTTTTGAAGAAATCACGGATCCTTTTCCCGTGGTTGCAGGACGAATGGTAATTGGAGTTTCAGCAGCAGATCCTACGGTGGTCTATGTATTGGTAGCTGACACTCTGGGAAACGATTCGGCTTTTTTAGGCCTGTTCCGATCAGATGACAGCGGACTAAGCTTTACCCAAACGCTCAATAGCGTCGATATTTTTGAACGCAATCAGGCCTGGTATGACCTCTGTATTGCAGTTTCTCCAACCAATGCCGATGAGGTCTATACCGGAGCCATCAATATTTGGAAGAGCGCAGATGCAGGGGATACTTTTACCCGTCTCAATAATAACGATTCGGATGTAAGTGCAGCCTATACACATGTGGACATTCATACCCTGAAGTTCTTTAATAATAAACTTTACGCCGGTACCGATGGTGGAGTTTACGAAACAGCCGATGGGGGATTAACCTTTACAGATTATAATAACGGTTTGGCAATTACACAGTTTTACAGACTTTCCATTGCTAAAAACAATGCGGGCATTGTAAGCGCAGGAAGCCAGGACAATTCTGGTTTCATTTACAACAATAACGAGTGGAATATCTATACGGGGGGTGACGGTATGGATTATGAAATAAATCCTGCAAACAGTAATGAGGTTTATGGTTTTAGTCAGTTTGGTAGTATTTTGTATATCAGTACAGATTCCGGACAGAATTTAGGCTTTGTTGGTGCTCCCTTCCCTGGAGAATGGGTAACTCCTCTGGCCATTAGCGCCGAGGGCGAGGTATATGCCGGATTTGACGCTGTATACAAGCTGGTGGGGAGTTCCTGGGAACAGCTCTCTCCAACCATTGGATCGGACGCTATAGACGATCTGGAAATAGACCCTAGCAACCCGCAAGTAATTTATGCAGCTGAAGGCAATGAACTGTATCGCAGTGAGGATGGAGGAGCTACCTTTTTTCGTCTGTATTCCTTTTTGGCAGCTATTTCCGATATTGCTATTAATAGTCTGGATCCAAATATTTTATACGTTACCACTTCCAGGAATGTTGGCATTACTTCGCAGCAAAATCAGCCACCCGGGAGGGGTGTTTACAGGTTAACATTAAATGGCAATACGGCTACGGAAGAGAACATTACATTGAATATACCATCGAGCCTGGCATTTTTCTCTGTGGTACATCAGGACCAGGATTTGTCTAACCCAATCTTTGTTGGCACCAGCGTTGGAGTTTTCCGTCTGGACGATACCCTCACGGAATGGGAAGAATACAGTACCAGCTTACCCAATGTAGCTGTTAGCGATTTAGAGATCAGTTTAGATGATGAGCTTCTGGTGGCCAGTACGTATGGCCGGGGGGTCTGGTCCTCGGCGATCCCTGTTCAGACGCCGGATAATGATATAAGCTTACTATCATTAACTCCCGGCAAAGATGAAATTCTTTGCGGTGAAATCATCCCGGAAATTGAAGTGAAAAATAACGGAATAAATCCCATTACCTCTGTAGATGTGAGTTATACTGTTGATGGAGGAAGTCCACAAACCTTTACGGCCCCTGTCAGCCTTGCAAGTGAAGAAAGCACCATCATAGAAATTCCTTCGTTGAATCTCACCACCATCGGGGAATACTCACTTAATGTTAGTGTTTCAATTGACAATGATGCTTTTTCAAACAATAATGAAATTACTAATATTTTTTATGTGAATGACTTTGGTTTAGGTGATGCCATTAACACCTTTGAAACTACTGATGAGACCTTGCTAAGCTATAATGAAGATGGAGGAGCCCCTTTATGGGAAAAGGGTGTCCCCGCAGGTATCTTGCTTAATGAGACTGGATCCGGAACACAGCTATATGGCACTAATTTAGACGGAAACCATCCCGATGAAACACGCGCTTATTTGGTTAGTAATTGTTATGAAATGGCGAATATTCTATCCCCTGTATTGAAATTTCAAATGGCCTATGATCTTGAGATCAATTTTGATGTGGTGTATGTAGAATATACGTTGGATGACGGATTATCATGGCAGGTTTTAGGAACAGTAAACAGCCAGCCAAACTGGTACAACAGCGACCGGACCAATGCGAGATCTGGGACAGATGATGATTGCCAGAACTGTCCGGGAGCCCAATGGACCGGTACCAATGCTACTCTAACAGAATACGCTTACGATTTTATTGCGAACGCTGCCCTTGGTGAAACAGATCTTACGAATGAACCAAACGTTATTTTCAGAATTGTTTTTCACTCAGACCCTTTAGTAACTCAGGAAGGAGCAATTATTGATGATCTTGTGGTAGAAGGTTTCCAGGATGATGAAGATGATGACAACGACGGTATTCTGGATGTAGACGATAATTGCCCTTTGGTAGGAAATGCCAATCAATTAGATACCGATGGAGACGGTGTGGGCGATGCCTGTGATACAGATGACGATAATGATGGGATAGCCGATGTAGATGATAATTGCCCTACCACTGCCAATGCAGACCAGGCAGATGCTGATAATGACGGTATTGGGGATGTATGTGATGATGATGTAGATAATGATGGAGTACCTAACGGCAATGACCTTTGTGACAATACCCCAGCAGATGCTGTAGTTGATGTGGATGGTTGCGAAGTCTTCTCCTTACCTGCTAGTAATTTCAGGGTATTAACAGTAGGAGAATCGTGTATTTCCAGTAATAACGGCAGCATTAGTATTGAAGCAATTGAGATATTGAACTACACTGCCGTACTAACCGGGAATAGTCTTGATGAAAGCGTAGGTTTTACGGATACTATTTCCTTTGGGGATCTCATGTCTGGCAGCTACGAGGTATGTGTCACTGTTGAAGGCCAAACAGGATATGAAGTCTGTTTCTCCATAGACATACAGCAACCCGAAGATCTATCGGTCTCATCTAAGGTAGATACTTTTGATAATAAGGTTACCTTAAATCTTTCAGGTGCGAAATCTTACCTCATCAATTTAAATAATGTTATTTACAGAACTACTGATAGTGAGATCACTTTGCCTTTATCGCAAGTAGAGAACACTCTTACAGTAAGTACGGACAAGGATTGTCAGGGAGTTTATTCGGAATCTATCTTCCTAAGCTCTGAATTATTGATCTATCCTAATCCCATTGACTCGGGAGATCTGAATATTTATTTAGGAAATTCATCATCAGACCAGGTAGAAATTTCTCTCTATGACCTTAACGGACGCACCTTGTTCAAAAAACAATACACGCCGGTAAATAACGAATTCCAATTTAATGTAGATGCACTTTCCAAAGGGATCTATCTTTTGAATATAAATACACAATCTAGTTTAATGACCTACAAAATCATACGAAAATGAGAAATATACTAGGCTTTTTAAGTGCAACTGCGTTGCTTTTAGTTTCTTGTGGAGGAGGAGACGATCCGGCGCCAGAGCCGCCACCACCTGTTGTAGTGGTAAGACCCTCTGCTGCAGTCTTAGTTTTTCCCGACAATAATACAGAGTGTAATGAAGGGACGGTCCTCAATGATAATCAAAGTACAGTAACCTTCCGATGGACAGATGCTGAAAATGCGGATAGTTACGAATTAAATCTTAAGAATCTTGCCAATAACAGTTCAACTTCAACGAATGCAAACAACAATAGTATAGAGCTCACTATACTCAGAGGAACTCCTTACGAATGGTTTGTGGTCTCCAAAGCCACCGGTACGAGTAGTACTGCGACGAGTCCTACCTGGAAATTCTATAACCAGGGCCCGGGTGTTGAGAATTATGCGCCATTTCCGGCCGAGGCAGTAAGTCCTGCACGAGGCGCTACTGTAGCAGCTAGCGGAACCATTACCCTGGAATGGACAGGCAGTGATGTAGACAATGACTTGGTTGAGTATGAAATATTTTTTGGCACTGATGATACAGCCTTATCCTTGATAGGCTCTACAATAGATAATTCTCTGGATACAAGCATTAATGCCAATACTGTTTATTATTGGCGCGTACTATCCATAGACAGCCAGGGGAATACTTCACAATCCGAAATTTTTGAGTTTAGGGTGCAATAATGACATTTTAAAGCCCCAATTCTTGGGGCTTTAATATTATTTCTATCCAAGTGGAGATTCAGACTATGAATACCAGATTCAATGATAGTAGTTGTTTTATCCTGGCTATAGGCATGACCCTTACCAATAAGAGTGTGGTAAACATTGGTGGACCAAAAAATAGTTAAGGAATCATTATTAGGCTATGGTTTAAATTTTTCATTACAGGACCTTTTAACCGTATCCGATTATTGATCTGAGTATTGCCTGGAGGTTAAAACGTTTTACTAAGAATCTTTAGACTTTCCTTTTTTTTACCTACTCCAAGAAAGCCAAAAACAACAAAAACATCACTACAACCAAAAAAAGCAACTCATGCTTCTTTATCAGGATACACTTAATTTTTATTGCCTTTTTTATATGCAAGTTGAAGCAAAAAAAATCCCCTCCATAATAATGAAGGGGATCTTTTATTAGGTATATCAAATACTATTCAAAAGGTACTACTTGATTAGAGCTTTTGTTTGCGACTAGAATCGCACTTAAATCAATTGCGGTACTTGCCGTACCGGCACCTGCATCATAAGTGATGGCATCCAAATCTGCAACAACCGCCGAAATAAAGGCTGGAATTACAGGTGTGGTACCAGGATCACCTTCATTAATATTTGGATTCAGTAAAATCTCATTTTCATCAATGACCAATTTTACTCCCATATCTACAAACCTAAGACCTTCAGCGATAAATACTTCTTGTCTTGTTCTGTATAATAAGGTCAACCCTGCATCATCATCTTGCATTGCAGCAATATCAGAAGCAGTAAGCGAAGTTCCTGAAACAGAAGGAACATCTACATTTCCTGATTGTCTGTCTAATACAAGCCCAGATCTTCCATTAACAACAACGGAAGCATTGTCTGGTCTTGATCCTTCAGAAACTTGTGTTCTCTGCTCAATTGAATCATCTATATTCCTAACTTCTCTGGTAGAAATTAAATCTAACAAGTCAGTTAAATTACCTCTGGCAGCAACTATATCATTGTCTGAAAGATTGGCTTCAGCTAAAATCAAATGCGCTTCTTCCGCTTTAAGATAATGAACAGGAGCATCTTCTGAAGTACTTAAAAAAGAATACTTAGGATCTAAGAAGTCTAATGTTGGCAATGGTTGTAAATCATCGAAAGTAGCTCTTCCATACAAGGCACTCTCAAAAGTACTTACTGGTCCGTTTGCAGCATCGAATAATACAAATCTATCAAAATCAGCATCCAGTGCCAGTGCAGCATTGGCAGCAGCTATAGCAGCGCCTTTGTTACCCAGGTAATAGTTAGCCCTTGCTTTCGCCAGATGATATTCTGGTTTTGCATTTATAGCAATAGCCGCATCAAGAGCAGTAATTGCATTCTGATAATGCTGCTCGGATGTAATTGGCACACCTACTGGCTCCTGTGGTAATGTAGAAAAATACATTCCTGAAATTAAATAGGATAATCCTTCAAAGAAATAAAACTCTGCCTCAGTTTCAGCAGTATAATTTGGATCGCCAGGACCTACCTCAGCTATCCCAAATAAAGCAAGCTCCCTAAGACGCTGTATTTGACGTTGCGTATCTCTCATATCCGGATCAGTGATCTGAATAGTCAATCCATCAAGAAACTGGCTGAAAAAGGTCTGTGTATTCACATAATTATCTGATCCTAATTCAGACAAAACCAACGTTTCATTAAACACAAGTGCTAATTGTCTTTCCAAACCAGAAAGCCAAATTGACGATGAGTTAGGTTGTCCTACAACTGAAGACTCAGAAAGATTTGGATTCTCTACTACTGTAAAGTCCACCACGTCCCCAAAGTCACCGGTACAGCCAAATGTAAATATGGCCACACAATATATTATTACTTTTTTCATTTTACTTTTTTTTATTAAAATTCAAACCTTAATGTGGCTATATACGTTCTTGGCGCAGATTCTGTACCATAAGCAAAACCACCACTAGCAAAACCATTCTGAGCGGCAATACCAGAACCTGTAGTTTCAGGATCAAATTGACCAGCTGTCCAGTTGAATGGATTAGTCACGGTAACACCTACATTAATATTGCTGAAAAGTGGCTTGGCAATGTCGCCAAAATTATAAGATGCTCCCAGATTTCTGACTTTTATGAAATCATTGTCAAAAACGAAGAAATTCACATAATTAAATGGAGATGTTGCCCCAATCAATTCTTCAGGGATACCAGTGTTATCTGTTCCTCTTAAATGCCTCAACAGGAAGCTCAAGTCTGTGATCTTTCCTCCAAACTGATAGTCTGCAGTGGCAAAGAAATTAAAATCACCCCAGGTATAGTTCAAGCCCATAGATCCGAAATTCGGAGCAAATGTATCACCTAAAGCGGTATTCGCTTCAAATGCATAGGTACCATCATCTTGCAGCACTGCTGCTGTACCTCTCAAATAACCCAAACTCTGACCTTCTTCAACAACAGATCCTAATACTGTAAAACCACCTACTACGAAGGCAGGAGCTCCACCAGCATCTGTAACCAGGTTCTCATTTGTATTGTAAGATACGTTGATGCTTAAATTATGTTTCTCTGTTTGAATAGGAGTAGCTCTCAATTCAAACTCGTACCCTTTGTTTTCAACCTCACCAATATTTTGAATTTGGTTCAATTGGCCTGTAGAGGGTGCAGATTGTGGCGTAAATAATGCGTCTTCTGTAACACCTACATATCTTGTTCCACTTAGGAATAACCTATTGCTGAAGAACCCAAGTTCCACACCAAATTCCGTAGTTTTTACACGCTCTGACACCAACTCATCGTTGCCAGGATTAGCAAAGGTGAATGAAGGTCCTCCAAAGAAAGGATTCAAAGCAAACGTCCTATCTTGAGAAAACGGTTGTGCAAAGTTTGTAGCCTCACCATAATTACCTCTCACTCTAATTGTAGAGATGATGTCACTAATTGGTGCATTTCTATAAAAATCGTGATCACTTAGATTATATGTTAAACCAATTTTAGGTAACAATAAAGGCTTAGTATCTGAACCGGAAGCGGTGTTCTTGTCCAATCTACCACCAAATTCCAAGAAAGCAACATTGTAAATACCAATGTTTTCAAGGAAATATAATCCGTAGTTAGCATTTTCCAATACAAAATCAGAAAAAGTCTGCTCAGAGAAATTGTTCAATGAACGTGTACCATCTACACCTCCAGAACCATCTAATCTATTCTGTCTATCTGAGGTCCTAAAGAATTGTCCACCCAGTATAGAAACAAAGGAAAAATTCTCCAGACTTGCTCTGTGCGTAATATTGAAATCTGTTGTCAGGGTAAATGCAGATCTTAAAACCCTGCTTAAATTACCTTGATCCGTTGTGCCCTCGGCAATGGAACCTAATGCTACCAGAAGTGCATTGCTTTGCAGTGATTCCTGTACTGTGTTCCTGTTATCTATACCAATAGTAGCATTCACTTGTAAGTTATCATCAATATCATAGATAAACTTATTGGATGCAGTAATACGGTTTGTTGTACTGGTTATATCAACTAATTTTCCAATATTACTATACCTGTCTAGTTCAGATTGCCAATCTTCATCAGAAATTTCATCTGTAGCTCCTCTTGCAGAACCTTCAAGTCCAGAAAACCTGGAAAAGCTAGTGTTAGCATTGTAATCTAAATTAGAGTCAAAACCTACATAAGAGAAAGAACCTTGATACTTTAATCTCTCTGTTACTTTAGCCGTAAATCCAAAGGTAAAAGTCCTTTTAATTTGTTCGTTTATATCATTAAAGCTGTCATCCTTGTACAAACTCCCACTGAAATTATATGAGAATTTCTCAGACCCACCATTAAGACCCACTCTAAATTGTTGAGACATTCCCGGTCTAAAAAGTGCTTCGGCAGTTCTATCATATTTTAAATAATCGGTAGTTGCCTTAATTACGCCAACGCTACTTTCGAAAAATACAGAACTAGCACCGTCTTTACCTTTCTTAGTAATAATTTGAATAACACCGTTTGCAGCATCTGCACCGTATAATGTTGTTGCAGCACCACCCTTTATGTATTCAATTCTTTCGATAGACTCTACAGGTATATCAGCAAGTGCAGAAACGTTAGCACCACCAGTACCAATACCCAACTGTGGGTTAGAGTTCAAATTATCAACACGTATACCATCAACGATAAGTACAGGTGTTGCAGATGACGAAGCCGATATAGGACCACGTGTTCTAATGATCGCTGCTGTACCAGGTTGACCAGAACTCAAACGAATTTGAGCACTAGGCGTTGTTGATTGCAATAGTTGATCGATCTGTAATGCAGGTAGTTTTTCGATCTCCTCAGAATCTAAAACGTCAACTGTAGTTGATAATTTTCTTCGAGCAATACCGGAACCCTGTCCTGTTACAATCACTTCTTCCAATGCCTCAGCATCGTCTTCCATTTGAATGTTCATAGTGCTTTCAGCACCTACTGTTATTGTTACCGTCTTTTGTCCCAGATAGCTATAGCGTAATTGCTGTCCTGTTTGGGCAGTAATACTATAGTTCCCGTCAAAATCGGTTTGTGTACCAGTCGAAGTTCCTACGATTACGACAGCTACCCCAGGTAAAGGCAGACCATTCTGATCCGTCACAACACCGGTAATCATCTTCTCCTGTGAAAAAGAGAAGCTCATGCAAAGCACCAATAATGGCGTCAGCATCCATGTTAACTTTGATTTCATTTAATTTAATTTTTGAATTAGCCAGCTGCAAAAATGATAATTTTAACCTAATTAACCTAGAAAGAAATGCGTGTCTGGTTAAAGCATGTTAAAAAAATGCTCTTAATTGCGAATCATTTAAGGTTTTTAGAAATTACCTAATTTATTGTCAATATATTTAACAATTCTTAGGCGATTCTTTTGCGTCATATTAAAGAAAATAGAGGGGTTTCCATGTTATGTTAAAGAAATTTCATCGATTCTTGTTGGAAGCCGGCACGGATGAAGCCGGGCGAGGATGTCTAGCCGGACCTGTGACCGCAGCAGCCGTTATTT
>NZ_CAMYKH010000062.1 GCF_947258935.1 uncultured Muriicola sp. | reverse complement strand
CCAAATCCTGGGGAGCGGAAGTCATTCGCGGTTCTGCGCAGGAGACGGGTGCGCTCGTGCTGCGTGATGCTGTGGAAATGATGAAGCGCGGCGTGTCCATCGTCACGATGTCGGACGGTCCGCTCGGCCCGAAGCACCTGGTAAAGACCGGTACCGTGCTGGTGGCCAGGATGGGCAATGCGCCAATGGTGCCGATCGCCTGCGCGGCCAGCCGGGCCTGGACGACGAACACCTGGGACAGCTTCATGATCCCCAAGCCGTTTGCCCGCATCGTGATCGCCGTCGGCGAACCAATCGAAGTGCCGCGCGGCTTGCCGGCGAGCGGGCTCGAAGCCAAGCGGGACGAAATGCAGGCGGCGATGGAAGCGCTGCTGGAGAAAGCACAGCAAATAGTGTCGTAGCGACTCGCTCCGACTATCTAATCAGTTCACTTCGTATATTGTTGGCCGAACGCCTCCACGATCCGCTCGGGTGTGATCGAGCTGGCCTTACCACTGCCTTCGAGAATCAGACTGTTGCCGGGCGGCTGCCACAGCTTTACGTCGTCCGCCATGATGGCGACCTGCGGCTTGTCCAGCGACGCAGCCATGTGCGTTGTGGCGGTATCGACACTGATCGTGATATCGCACGCGGCCATGACAGCGGGTAGTTCGAAAAAACTGTCGATGGCAGTAAAGGCCTTGATCGAGAGTGCGCGTAGTTGCTCATCGTCTTCGATCAGGGCATTTGTCTCGTCAAACTTGTCGGGCGGGCAATTGACGACAAACGCGAGATTCTCGTATCGCTGATTCAACGCCAGGATAACTTCCTTGAGCTGATCCCAGGGATAGTCTTTTCTTGCCGCGGTCGTGAGGTGATTCAGGAAGACAAACGATCGTGTTTCACCGCCATCGCCGAAGGAGTCGATGAACGCCCTGGCCGTGACCGCGTACTTCGAATCGTACTTTATAGCGAGCGAATCGCGCCCACCGACATCCTCGGCCGTCAACCCGAATACCTTGCGGAAGATGTTGGCGTAGATGTCGGTGATGCGCTGGTAGCGGCGGGCATACTCATCGAAGGAAATCCAGCCATCGAGATTGTGGAAGTAAAACCACTTGGCAATCGGGTTGTTCAGTGGCTTGCTCTTCGTTGCGACAATGAACGCGGAGGAAGAGATCTGGCGTGCGATCTTCGCGAACTGCTCGCTGCGATTCTTCCCGACAAAGACGATCAGGTCGTAGTCTTTGCCGCTGGCCGCGGCAATCTGTGCCTTGCGTTCCGCCAGGTTACTGACGATCGGATATATCGTGTCGAACGAGCCGTCGGTCTCGAGCCATTCCCCGAGCGTCTTGTTTCTTCCGGCCGCCCATCCGTGTGGCTTCCTGCGGCAATCGTCGAACCAGATATCGATCGTCAAATGCGGGTATTTCGCCTTGAGCGCATTCAACCACACGCCCTGGTAGATAAAGTCACCGATCGCCAGGTGCGTCATATAGAGTAGTCGGCGGGCGTTGACTAGCTGGTTATGACTGATGAGTGACGACACGTTAACTCCAGGCGGGCCGGCTATTTCAAGCTCTGCGTGAAGTCACGAAACTTCCGGTTGAGTTTCGGGGTGTTCAATTGTTTTGAGTATGGCCTCAATAGTGGCACTCTTTTCAGGTGTTTTGGCACCTACATGTAATAGTATAAGTTTAGTATTGAAGTAATAGGCGATCCTGGTTATTTCCAGGATGTTAACCTCCAGAGAAGGCGAAAATGCAAACCCGAATAAGATGGTCTTAAAAGGCCTTTGTGTTATATCCATGGGCTCCATTGGCGTAATATACCATAAATTGAGGGAATGAAAAGAGCCTGGCCCCCTTCTATAACAAAATAGAATTTACGCGCTTATTTTTCCGGCGTTTGTTCATTATTGTTTTTATTTGCGCTACGAAGTAGGTGCAAAAGAGGAATGAAAGGCATCTCACACTAACAAAACATTGAGTATGGTAGAGTTAGCAGGCATAATTATTCTGGGGATCATAGCACAGTGGGTGGCCTGGCGACTAAAACTACCCGCCATTTTGCCGTTGATCCTTATTGGGTTGTTGGTTGGACCTATCTCCACACTTTTTACAGAAAATGGAGAGAAACTCATTCAGCCTATATGGAATGGCGAGAATGGACTTTTCCCCGGCGATGGACTCTATTATTTTGTTTCTCTGGCCATCAGTATCATTCTTTTTGAAGGAGGTCTTACCCTTAAAAGATCTGAAATTTCCAATGTAGGCCCTGTTATTTCCAAATTGATAACTGTAGGAACACTGGTTACCTTTTTTGGAGCTGGTATAGCAGCACATTTTATTTTTGACCTCAGCTGGCAGATCTCTTTTCTGTTCTCAGCTTTAATTATTGTAACAGGCCCCACCGTAATTACGCCCATTCTAAGAAACATCCCCTTAAAGAAAGATGTTTCCGCTGTTTTAAAATGGGAGGGAATCCTCATAGACCCTATTGGCGCCCTGGCTGCTGTATTGGTCTTTGAATTTATCAGTGTAGGGGAAGGACAAGCCTATACCAAGACCGCCCTCATTGAATTTGGAAAAATATTACTTTTTGGATGCAGTTTTGGATTCACTTTTGCCCACGCCCTGGCATTTGCCATCAAAAAGAACTTTATTCCACATTACCTGCTCAATGTGGTCTCCCTTTCTGTGGTGCTTTTGGTTTTTGTACAATCGGATGTTTTTGCACACGAATCCGGACTTTTAGCCGTGGTGGTCATGGGGATGGTAATGGGAAATATGAACCTTCCCAATTTAAAGGAATTGCTATATTTTAAGGAATCGCTGAGTGTTCTCCTTATTTCCATTCTTTTTATCCTGCTGTCTGCCAATATCAACATTAGTGATATGGAGCTTATCAACAACTATAATACGGCCATTCTGTTTCTGGTGATAATCCTTGTTATAAGGCCCATAGGGGTGTTTCTCAGTAGCCGTGGCTCCGGATTAATGTTAAAGGAAAAACTCTTTATTAGTTGGGTAGGTCCTCGTGGGATAGTGGCAGCTGGTATCGCCTCTCTTTTTGGCTCCAAGCTTGTGGCGAAAGGAGAAGTGGGTGCAGAATATATTACACCCCTGGTCTTTATGATAGTGCTGGGAACAGTATTACTAAATGCTACTACAGCCAGGCTGGTTGCAAAATGGGTGGGCGTTTTTCTGGAGCGCTCAGAAGGCATACTTATCATAGGGGCCAGCAAGGCATCGCGCATTATTGCCAATTATCTGCATGTAAACAACAGACATGTGGTGGTCATTGACAATAATGAGAACAATATTCAAAAGTGCAAGAACATGGGTCTGGATGCTATTTCGGCAAATATCTATTCGGATTCGCTTACAGACAATATAGAATTGAATGATGTTGGTTATTTAATGGCCCTTACAGGCAATTCGGAGATCAACAAATACGCCATCAATAAGTTTAGAAAACAGTTTGGAGAGAACGGATCTTTTAGATTGGTGAATGCAGATGAGATGACAGATCCTGAGAATAGCCCGAAGGAAGGTCTTTTTTCACATACGGACGACTTTATTAAAATAACCGATACGGTTAGGAAGTTTCCGGCTATCCATGAAATAGACCTAAAGGATCAGGAACACTATGAGGGCCTTATAGAGATCACCAAGGCAGGTGACCACATCATCCCCATATTCTTGAAAGCTCCGGACGGGGAACTGTTTATAATAAGTTCGTTCTCTAAGGAGTTTAAAGATATCACCGAAGGATTTAAACTGGTGTATCTCGGAAAAATGTTTGAATCTGCAGAAGGTTCAGCCGCCATGAATAACAACCCTGCCTAGTCGTTCAATTTCAGAACGGCCATAAAGGCTTGTTGCGGTATCTCAACATTTCCTACCTGGCGCATTCTCTTTTTTCCTTTTTTCTGCTTCTCCAGCAGTTTTCTTTTTCTGGAGATATCACCCCCATAACACTTGGCGGTAACATCTTTTCGCAGGGCTTTGATGGTTTCTCGGGAAATGATCTTTGCCCCAATGGCCGCCTGAATGGGGATGTCAAATTGTTGCCTTGGGATAAGCTCTTTTAGTTTTTCACACATCTTCTTCCCAATATTGGCCGCATTATCTACGTGAATAAGGGCAGAAAGCGCATCTACCGGTTGTGCATTTAACAAGATATCTACCCTCACCAATTTAGAAACTCTCATCCCAATAGGAGCATAATCAAAGGAAGCATATCCCTTGGATACGGTTTTTAGTCGGTCGTAGAAATCGAAAACGATCTCTGCCAATGGCATGTCGAAGTTCAATTCTACCCGTTCGGTGGTCAGATAGGTCTGATTGGTGATCTGCCCTCTTTTTTCGATACATAAGGACATTACGTTCCCTACAAAATCGGATTTTGTTATGATGGTTGCCTTAATGTAAGGCTCTTCCACCCGGTCTATGGTTGAGGGATCCGGAAGGTCTGACGGATTATTTACTACCATTGGAATTTCGGGATCTTTCCGTGTAAAGGCGTGATAACTTACGTTGGGAACGGTGGTGATCACAGTCATATCGAACTCACGTTCCAGGCGCTCCTGAATGATCTCCATATGGAGCATTCCCAGAAAGCCACAACGAAATCCAAAGCCCAGAGCCATACTACTTTCCGGCGTAAAAACCAGAGAAGCATCATTCAATTGTAATTTTTCCATGGAAGATCTCAATTCTTCAAATTCTTCCGTGTCTACCGGATATATCCCGGCAAAGACCATAGGCTTCACATCCTCAAATCCTGCAATAGGATTCCTGGTAGGGTTATTTGCATCGGTAATGGTATCTCCTACTTTTACTTCCCGGGCATCTTTGATCCCCGTGATGAGATAGCCCACATCACCTGCTTTTATGCTGGGGCGTGGCAGTTGTGTAAGCTTTAGCGTACCCACCTCATCTGCGAAATACGTTTTATCGGTGGCAACAAATTTTATTTTTTGTCCTTTTTTTATTTCCCCATTGATCACCCGGAAATAGGTTTCAACCCCACGAAAAGGATTATAGACAGAATCGAACACCAATGCCTGCAAGGGTTCATCTACAGTTCCTGTAGGAGGCGGAATACGTTCTATGACGGCTTTAAGGATGGCCTCAATTCCAAGACCGGTCTTTGCACTGGCGGGTATCACGTCTTCTGCTTTACATCCCAAAAGGTCTACAATATCATCGGTAACTTCTTCCGGACTAGCACTGGGCAGGTCCACTTTATTGAGCACCGGAATGATCTCCAGATCGTTCTCCAGGGCCAGGTAGAGATTAGAAATGGTCTGCGCCTGTATACTTTGTGCGGCATCTACCACCAACAAGGCACCTTCGCAGGCAGCGATAGAACGCGATACTTCGTATGAAAAGTCGACATGCCCGGGGGTATCTATCAGGTTGAGAACATAGGCCTGCCCCTCATACTCATACTCCATTTGTATAGCATGACTTTTAATGGTAATACCTCGCTCTCGCTCAATATCCATATTATCTAACAACTGCTCTTTCTTTTCACGTTCGGTTACAGAACCGGTGAAATCGAGAAGCCTATCGGCCAGGGTACTTTTCCCATGATCAATATGAGCTATGATACAGAAGTTTCTGATGTATTTCATTTTCCTTTTCTTGCGCTGCTGATAAGAGCGGCAAAGATACTGCTAAAATTACTTACTCCTGCCACTCTGCTATAAACAAGTTGGTGTCTCTTGTCCCTCCGTTATTGCGATTGCTGGAGAAAGCCAGATATTTTCCATCATTGGAAAAGACCGGAAAGGCATCAAAGGTCTCCCCATGCGTTACCCGTTCAAGATTCTTCCCGTCTATATCTATAAAATACAAGTTAAAAGGGAAGCCTTTTTCTGCTTCAAAATTGCTGGAGAATAGGATCTTTTTACCTGAAGGGTGAAAGAACGGACTCCAGTTGGCATTCCCTAAAAAGGTGAGTTGTTTTAGGTTGCTACCATCGGCATCGCAAATAAATAACTCCATTTCTGTAGGCTGCACTAGTCCCTGTACCAACAATTCCTTGTATTCCGTAATGGCCGCTTCGGTCTTTGGCCTGCTGGCTCTGAAGATTATCTTGGTGCCATCCGGAGAAAAGAAAGCGCCACCATCGTAGCCCAATTCATCAGTTATCTGAACAACATCGGTCCCATCGAGATTCATGGTGTACAATTCCAGATCCCCGCTTCGCATGGAGGTAAACACAATTTTATCTCCTTTGGGGGAAACTGTTGCCTCGGCATCATAACCGGGCAGATCGGTAAGTTGATCTACAATATTGCCTTCCAGATCCGCCACAAAAATATCGAAAGAATCATAGACCGGCCATACGTATTTCCCATTAGATCTGAGAGGAACATCAGGGCATTCTGCATCAGACAGGTGGGTAGAGCCATATACAAAGTGTTTATTGTCTGGCAGGAAATAAGAGCAGGTGGTACGCCCCATTCCGGTACTGATCATGGGAGGGACACTCTCTTTAAAACTCTCTGAGGTATTCATCAGAAATATCTGATCGCAGTCCATACCCCATTCCTCGTTGTTAGATTGGAAGATCATCATACTGTCATCAAAACTCCAGTAGGCTTCCGCATTATCCCCTCCAAAGGTGATCTGCCTAATCGACTTAAAATATTTCTCCTCCGGATAGATCAGTGTATCCGAACCCGCCATCAATGAGGTTGTTTCATTAGATGGTTCTTCTGTTCTTTTTGGATCGGATTTACAGCTGAAGACGGCCATTAAGAGTAATAAAAATGTGATTTTTCTCATGAGTTGACTAATTTTGCTCAAAATTAATGGCAATTATGATGAAACAAAGCATATGGCTTATTTTTATTGCACTATTTATTTCATGCAAACAAGAGCCAACCAAAACGTATACCCTGCAAGACGATGTATCCTTTTTGGCAAGCGACTCCCTGATGGGACGTGAAACGGGGACAGCAAATGAGTTGATGGCTGCAGACTATCTGGTAAAACGTTTTAAGGGAATAGGGCTTGCCCCTGCAGGTAATGCGGACACTTATTACCAGACCTTTACCTTTAAACCAAAGAAAGATCCGCATCAGGAGGTTATCTATATACAGGCAGGAGACAGCACTATTACCGGCACAAATGTTATAGGCTTTATAGACAACAAAGCAACAAACACTATTGTCCTTGGAGCCCATTATGACCATTTGGGAATGGGAGGTCTGGGATCGCTTCACCGTGGAGATGCTGCTATCCACAACGGAGCAGATGATAATGCCAGTGGGGTAGCCGTACTCCTGCAATTGGCAAAAAAATTAAAGGAAAGCGAGCTAAAGGGCAACAATTATCTGATCATGGCATTTTCCGGGGAGGAAATAGGCCTGTTGGGATCTAACTATTTTGCAAAGAACCCCACCATTGATCTGAAGAATGTGAACTATATGATCAACATGGACATGGTAGGCAGGCTGCGGGAAAGCAAGGCGCTATCTGTAAGTGGCACAGGAACATCTATTATGTGGCCTCAGGTACTCAATGCCAATAATCAGGATTTTGAACTGGTGCTAAAAGAATCTGGGGTAGGGCCTTCGGATCACACCTCTTTTTATCTTCAGGATATTCCTGTCCTTCATTTATTTACCGGGCAACATGAGGATTACCATAAGCCCACTGATGATGCCGAGAAGCTTAATTACGAAGGCATGGAGCGCATCACCGCCTATATTATGGGGGTAATCACCGAATTAAATGATGACGAAAAACTCGCCTTCCGGAAAACCAAGAATGAAAGTGAAGAAGTACCCAGATTTAAAGTAGCCATGGGTGTTATCCCGGATTATTTGTATGCCGGAAAAGGAATGCGGATAGATGGGGTAAGTGAGGATAAACCCGCCCAAAAAGCCGGACTCCAAAAAGGGGATGTGGTGGTGCAAATGGGAGATAGCGTAGTGGTAGATATGATGAGCTATATGAGGGCACTCTCTGTCTTTGAGGCAGGGAATACCACTGAGGTTGTGGTAGATAGGAATGGCGAAAAGATCTCTGTAACCATCACCTTCTAAAAAATCTGTATTTTTGCAGCCTGTTAAAAAAGAAGAACTACTTGGTAAAAATTGGTGACATAGAACTTCCGGATTTTCCTTTGCTCCTCGCACCTATGGAGGATGTAAGCGATCCCCCTTTCCGCGCTTTGTGCAAGGAACAGGGAGCCGATGTGGTATACACAGAATTTATCTCTTCCGAAGGACTTATACGCGATGCCGCTAAAAGCGTCATGAAGCTAGATATCTATGAAAAAGAACGCCCGGTAGGGATACAGATCTTTGGCGCAAATCTGGATTCCATGCTGCAATCTGTAGAGATCGTGGAAAAATCTAATCCGGATATCATTGACATCAATTTTGGCTGCCCGGTAAAAAAGGTGGTCTCTAAAGGAGCCGGGGCGGGCATTTTAAAAGACATAGACAAGATGGTCTCTCTCACCAAAGCCATGGTAGAGCATACCAAACTCCCTATTACAGTAAAGACTAGACTTGGCTGGGACCAGGACACCATAAAGATCGTTGAGGTAGCAGAACGCCTCCAGGATGTGGGCTGTAAGGCCATTGCCATTCATGGGAGAACGCGGGTACAGATGTACAAGGGGAGTGCCAATTGGGCTCCTATTGCAGAAGTAAAGAACAATCCAAGAATGCATATCCCTGTTTTTGGAAATGGGGACATTGATAGTCCGGAAGCCGCTAAAAGAATGCGCGATGAATATGGCCTGGATGGTGCCATGATAGGGAGGGCCAGCATTGGTTACCCCTGGTTCTTTAAAGAGGTAAAGCACTATTTTAAAACAGGAACACATTTAGAACCGCCCACCATGGAAGAAAGGGTAGATGCCGCACGCAGACATCTGCAAATGGCGATCGATTGGAAGGGAGAGAGACTAGGTGTTTTTGAGACCCGAAGACACTACACTAATTATTTTAAAGGCATCCCGAATTTTAAGGAATTTAGAATGAAGATGGTCACCAGTGATGAGTCGGCCGATGTTTTTGCCGCTTTTGACGAGGCCTTAGCCGCCTTTGGGGATTATCAATTTGCCTAGGCAGATAAGAGCTTCTTATTTACCCTGCTACTTGCTATCTTAGAGGCTAACACCCCAAGTATCAAAATAGTTCCAAGCACAATCAACACATTGATCCATTTGTATTCTACCGGATAGGACAGGGAAGGCGTTATTTTTAGCCATCCAAAAAGCAATTGGGACCAGATCAGCAAAGATGCGAGGAAGATCCCTAGCAATCCGCCCAAACCGGTTACCAATACGCCTTGTATAAAATAAATACGCCGTATTTCCTTTACGGTGGTGCCCAGACTGTAGAGGGTCCTGGAATTCTGTTGTTTATCTAAGATCATCATGATGATGGCCCCCACTACATTAAAGAGGGCAATGATAAGCACCAGGGTAAAGATGAGGTAGGTGGCCAGATTTTCTGTATTTAGCATTTTGTAGAGGGTGCTGTTCTGTTGCTGCCTGTCTTTTAGGATCACTTTGTTGCCCAGGACCGCTTCAATACTGGCTCTCACTTCAGCAATATCGGCCTCAGCCACAAGTTCAAAGTTAATAGCAGAGATCTCATTTTGTTCTCTTTCTAACAAGGCCTGCACCAGGGGCAGATTGGCAAAGACATATTTCTTATCCAGGTTCTCTTCCACTGCATAGACCCCACTCATGACTAATGACAATTCATTATAGGGTTTAGATTGGAAGGAGGTAGTGCCTTTCCCGGGTTTTGGTGCCAGCACAATAAGGGGATTGCGATAATCATTGATGGTTAGGCCAAGCATATTCGCAATACCAAGACCAATGACGCCCTGTTGGTCGCTTACATCCCATTGCCCCCAATAGATGGCACTGTCTATATGGGTGGCCAAAGCGTAGGAGGTATCTACGCCTTTGATAAAGGCCACATGACTCTTTTGTTTATGGGTGAGGTAGACCCGTTCTTCCAGCTCTTTTGAATAAGAAGCAATGCCCGGGATGTCTTGTAATTGTTGTTCTGTATCGGGAAGAAGACTAAAGTACTTTCCTGTTTGCGGTTCTGCTTTCAGGCTGGGGTCAAAGGTCTCGCTAAAGGAAAGGCTAAAGGTTTTTAGTCCGGCAAAGCCAGATAGAACAATAAACAAGGCTGCAGCCCCAATAACGATGACCAGAAAAGTGATAAAGTTGATGATATTAACCGCATTCTGGCTGCTTTTGGAGCGCACATACCTTTTGGCAATGTAGAATGGGAAATTCAAGTTGGGTGTATTTTATTAGGTTTTTTTTCTTTTTGGCAACAGATCCGGGTTCTCTATGGGGTTGTCTCCTTTTTTTAGTGATTTTTCTATGCCGTCTATATACTCCAGGGAATCATCGAGAAAGAAAGAAAGTTCTGGCATACGGCGCAGCTGATGGCGTGTACGCTGGGCAAGGGCATGTTTAATTTTTGGCTGTTGTGCCTTCATCCCTTCTATTAATTCGGCCCCTTTGGAATTGGGAAACACACTTACATATACCCTGGCGATAGAAAGGTCTGTGGTAACCGTTACCTTGGAAATAGAAATAAGCGTACCCTGCATGCCTCCGTCTGTGGCGGCACGTTGCAGGATGTCTGCCAGATCTTTTTGGATGACCCCTCCTATTTTTTTCTGTCGTTGCGTTTCCATAGGGCAAAAATACGTAGAATAATATGTAAATTCGAGGGACGAAGTTAGAAGTACGAAGTACGAAGTTAGAAATACGAAGGAATGAATAAGATTGAACATCTGGGAATAGCGGTAAAGGACCTGAAGGAATCTAACTTGCTATTTGAAAAATTACTGGGAGCGGCTCATTATAAAACCGAAGAAGTGGCCTCGGAAGGGGTGAACACTTCTTTCTTTAAAGTGGGCCCCAATAAGATAGAATTGCTGGAGGCTACGAAGCCAGACAGCCCTATTGCAAAGTTTATAGAGAAGAAAGGGGAGGGCATTCATCATATCGCCTTTGAAGTAACAGATATTAAAGCAGAGATCGCCCGGCTCAAGGGAGAAGGCTTTACGGTGTTAAACGAAGAACCCAAAAAGGGAGCCGATAATAAGTGGGTAGCTTTTTTACATCCTAAAACTACCAATGGGGTGTTGATAGAGTTGTGTCAGGAAATGGAGTAAAATCCGGGCACCAAATTGCAAAAGACACTATTATTTTTGGAGGAATTCCTTCTTGTAATTAGACATGACCTATTCTTTTGATAAGAATATTTTTAACTCCATTAGCTCATCATGCAAGGTCTTATTAAAGAGTAAATAAACGAGTGCGGAAACGGGCAGCAAGACGATACTTACCATTTTCAGAAATGTCCTTTTCACCAGATCATTCCTGCCAATGGCAAGTCGCTTTGCATGTATAATTCTCAGGTTCGTTGCCTTTTTTCCAATGGTAATCCCCTGGCCGAATAAATCGAATACCAGGAAATAGACCAGGCAATAAACGAAGTCGTAAGACATTCTGCTCACTAGTGTATAGTGTTCCGTTGTAAGGCGATACTCAGACACTTCTGTTGACATCCCCAGGCTAAACAATTGAATAATGGCCACAATAATGATGAGGTCTATAATAAATGCCAGCATTCGTTTATTCTTTAACGTCATTTTAGTTTACAATTACTTTATACATTAAGGTTTTAATTTTTCCATTTTTGTCTACTTCATAGTCTCCTTCAGCAATACTGATGATATAGTTTTTGTAGGTAATACTAGAGGACTCTTCTACCGTTATGCGTTCTGCTTTCCACTTTAACATTGGGCTGATACTGTTTTGGGTACTGACTCTCATAGGAAGACAAACGGCGCAAACACAACAAACGGTAACGTTGGTTTCTATGGTAGTTTCACCAATAAAATACTTTATGGTTTGCTTTATGGTGAACGAACCACATCCATTCACAGGGAAGGTCCTTATGTCATCTAGTCCCAAGGAGCAATCATCTTTAGATAAGGTGGCGTTATTTTCTTTTGGAAACAAGACACTTAAGTCTTCCACAAAAAGGATCTGTTGTTCTTTTATGGGTGTTTCATCCTCTGAACATGAAAAGAACGACACAACGAGCATTAAAAATACGGATCTTACTATAAATTTTTTCATTTGTAATGTTTTCTGATTTTCCTACTCTTTCGATTTTCGGTTTCCTCGGCCGACGTTTTTATAGGCTGATGGCGGCTTTCACAGCTTTAAAAAATGGGATGGTCAGTCCTTCTTTGACCCTTCAATAATTTTATAGGAACAGTTGGTGTTTTGCAAAACGGCCCAACCACGGGATACGGGAACAAGTATATTATTTAACAGCGCAATACCATTGCAGCTATGATCCTTGTGATATTTTTTACTGAATTTGCTTGTAATAAATAGACGGTAGCATGGACACTACCAGAATGCAGGGAAGTGAAGAGAACGCCTCGGTTCTCAGATCCGGGATCCAAATTTTTTAGTGACTGCCCCGGGCTGGTATTAAAAGAGGTAGGTGAGGGGTTCTAATTCCTTTAAAGCCTTAAAAGATATTGCGGCAAAGCAAAATAAGTAGTAATATTGCAGTCCTTAAACCGGTCCTACCCCAAAGCAGTTCAAGAGCGCTTCGTGGTAAGACCGGGCAACAAAAGTTCATTGCTTTATGAATTCACAACGGTCCTATAGCTCAGCTGGTTAGAGCACCTGACTCATAATCAGGGGGTCCCTGGTTCGAGCCCAGGTGGGACCACATCAAGCAGCAAACCCCGTGCAGAAGCACGGGGTTATTTTTTGGGATCTGCCGTCAAAAACTTGTTTTTGTATGGCAGGGATAAAAAAATAATCGCGGCCTTACAAGGCGGCGAGGTTGGCTAATTGC
>NZ_CAMYKH010000061.1 GCF_947258935.1 uncultured Muriicola sp. | reverse complement strand
ACGATAGAAAAATTTGGGTACTCTGTCATGATCCTTTTTGCCCACTGAGCCATAAAGTTTTTATCCGGATACGGGTAAGTGTCCTGTCGTATACCCCCCAAAGAGAGTGTTTCTATCCACCAGAGGCTGTTCTGAATAAGATATTGGGCCAGAAATGGATTCTCCTGATTCAGGTCTGGCATTGAAGGAACAAACCAGCCATTGTCCATAAGTTCTCTGTCCGAATTGGAAGCATAGATATCCTGGTTAACGGTACGCCTGTGATTTGTCACCGTTATTTCCTTCCCCTCTTCGAAAGGTTGCTGATAATTGATCCAATTCCTAAAAGGAAGGTCTTGCATCCACCAATGCGCTAAGCCGCAGTGGTTATTTACCTGATCCATGATCAACTTAATACCTCTTTTTTGTGCCTTTTCAGATAATTCGATGTATTCCTCAAGGGTGCCAAACCTTGGATCTACCTTGTAAAAATCCGTGATCGCATATCCATGATAGGATTCCCTGGGCATATCATTTAATAAAAGTGGACTGGGCCATAAGGATGTGAATCCCATTTCTTCAATATAGTCCAGATGATTTATCATACCCCGTATATCACCTCCATGTCTTGCGTAATCGTCTTTTCTGTTGATCGTCTTTTCTTGTAATGCCAGATCAACATCGTTATTGGGATCTCCATTTGAAAACCGATCCGGGGTAATTAAATAGATCACATCTTTACTAGAAAATCCGATATATTCTTCCGATCCCTTAGGTCTGTTTTTTAATGAATAAGAAACTGAGAAAGAAGTTCCATTGACCTCCTGTATTTGAATTTCTATGTTTCCGGGTGGTGTATCAGCAGGGATCTCAAGATCTAAAAAGAGGTAATTAGGACTATCTGCTTTATGGACATTTAAAAGGCGAACTTTTTCATTTTGAATGCTAGCCTCAAAGTTGCTGATATTTGGACCCTTCAACATAAGCTGTAGCCGGGTGTCTTTAAAACCTACCCACCAGTGTGGAGGTTCCAATCGTTCGATCTGAGTTTGAGCTAAAGCGGTGGTCATATAAAAGATCAGTATACCTATAACATACATGAGTTTTGGGCATATAGATGTCCGTCCAAAAGCCCTTTGCATGTTATTGGTCATGTTACTTCACATTATTTTTTGGAAGTTGGTTGTAAAACAAGTCGTTCCCCATTCAATCTGATCGACATTTCATGGTCTCCTTCCAATTTGAAATGGCATCCTTTTTTATCGACCACAATCTTTAGAATTCTATTTCTAAAATTGACCTTAAATGAATAGGACTCCCATTCTTTTGGGATACGTGGCGTGAAAGACAATTTATCATTTCGGATCCGCATACCGCCAAAACCTTCCACTATACTCATCCAGGTTCCCGCCATGGATGTTATATGTAAGCCTTCTTCTACTTCCTTGTTATAGTCATCCAGATCCAGGCGTGAAGTCCTCAGATAAAACTGATAAGCCTGGTCCATCCTGTCTAACTTCGCAGCCTGTATACTGTGAACACATGGAGATAGTGAGGACTCATGAACGGTAAAAGGCTCATAAAAATCGAAATGTTTTTCAAGATCTTCCAACGAAAATTGATCTTCAAAAAGATAAAAACCCTGGAGTACATCTGCCTGTTTTATATAGGGGGATCGCAGAATTCTATCCCAACTCCATTTCTGATTGATTGGTCTATTTGATTTTGCTAAATCTGCCACAGTCACCAGTTCTTTATCTAAAAATCCGTCTTGCTGCAGATATATCCCAAGCTCTTCTGAGAAAGGAAAATACATAGCGTCTGCCACCTTTTTCCATTCCTCGGTTTCCGCTGGTTTCAATTTGGTGTACCCTGTGATGCGGTCATAATCTTCCTTGTACCCAGTTTTCACTTTTTGTAATTGATCTATTGTATATTGAATACACCAACGTGCAATGTAATTGGTATACCAATTATTATTCACATTATTCTCGTACTCATTGGGTCCTGTAACCCCAAGGATCACATATTTGTTTTTTTGTTTAGAGAACGTAGCTCTCTGATGCCAGAAGCGAGCAATGCCTATTAAAACCTCCAATCCCATTTCAGGGATATAGGTATAATCTCCGGTAAAGCGATAGTAGTTATATATCGCAAATGCTATTGCCCCATTTCTATGGATCTCCTCAAAGGTGATCTCCCATTCATTGTGACACTCTTCCCCGTTCATTGTAACCATTGGGTACAGCGCAGCTCCGTTAGAAAATCCTAATTTCTTGGCATTTTCAATGGCCTTTTCCAAATGGTTATATCTGTATTTCAAGAGATTCCTTGCCACATGATGATCTTTGGTGGCCATATAGAAGGGGATACAATATGCCTCAGTATCCCAATACGTACTCCCGCCATATTTTTCACCGGTAAATCCTTTAGGGCCAATGTTTAGGCGCGAATCTTTCCCAAGATAGGTTTGATTGAGCTGAAAGATATTAAAGCGTATTCCTTGCTGTGCCTTGGTATCTCCTTCAATGGTAATATCGCTCATTTCCCAGATGTTGGCCCATGCCTTTTTTTGCATATCCAGCAAAGCATCAAATCCTAATGCACTTGCTTTATCCAGCACTTTTTTTGAAGCCGCAACCAAATTGCCCCCTTTGTGATTTCTGGCAACGGTATACCCACCAAACTTTTGGAAAGAGGCCGTGGTTCCCTTCGCAACTTTCTGCTCATAAGTATGTCCAACCCACAATTCTTTTTCTTCGGTATCTTTTGGCGTGCTGTTCATCTTACCTTTATAATGGAGATGACATTCCATAAAGGTGCATGTCTCAAAATTGGTCTTCATGGTATGGGCTTCTATAAACGCCAGATTGCCCTCTGAAGAAACCTTGGTAGTATTCCAAAACTTGTCATCCCAATTTGTATCCTCATTGGTAATACCACTATCCAGATAAGGAGAAAAGATAATGGTCATATCTTCCTTCACTGGTGTCACATTGTATTCTATAGCCCCAACCTCATCCAGATCCAGACTTAAAAATCGGGTTACTGTTACCTCAACGGTCTTTTTATTAGGGAGGGTAGCCGTAAAACTTCGCCGGTACCATCCTTCTTTCATATTCAATTCCCGGCGAAAACCATCAACCTTGCTACAGGTGTTAAGGTCCAAAGCTTCTCCCTCAACTAATACGTTGATCCCAATCCAGTTGGGGGCATTAATAACTTTTGCAAAGTATTCCGGATAGCCATTTTTCCACCAACCTACTCTGGTTTTATCTGGATAGTAAACTCCTCCTATATAACTCCCCTGGAAGGTAGGACCCGTATATAATTCTTCAAAATTTGCTCTCTGGCCCATAGCCCCGTTGCCGAGACTAAAAAGACTTTCTGAAGATTTTACATTTTCTTTCTTAAACCCTTCCTCAATGATAGACCAATTGTCTGCTTTTATATATTCTTTGTTCATATCCTATAGTTCTGCTAGTTCTTTAATAAAATCGAGTTCAATTTCCGTAAAATCCTTAAAGATGAAGCGAGCTTCAGTAAGGATCTTTTTTTCTCCAATACCAATACTGGTCATCCCAGCACTATTGGCAGCTTCAATGCCTGCAAGGGCATCTTCGAATACAACACAGTTCTTGGGCATTACCCTTAATTCCCTGGCAGCTATTAAAAATACTTCAGGATCTGGTTTTGCCTTTGTTACCTGTGTGCCATCAACAATGGATGTAAAATAAGGAATTAGTCCCACTTTTTTTAAAATAGGCCGGGCATTTTTACTTGCTGAACCAAGTGCCATGGGTATGCCATGTTCCTGAAGGTAATTTAGTACTTTAGGAACATCTGGCAATATTTCAGAAGCGGTCATTGTTTCAATATAACGCAGGTAGTCCTCATTTTTCTCTGCAAGCCAGGCATCAAACTGCGTTTGAGAAACGCTAAAATTGCCCCATTCAAGAAGAATTTCAAGACATCGCTTTCTGCTTACACCCTTAAACTGCTCGTTTTGTTCTTCGGTAAATGGAATTTCTAATTCATCTGCCAGGTGTTTCCAGGCCAGGTAATGATATTTGGCTGTATCTACTATAACACCGTCCAAGTCAAATATAAATCCTTTTTTATGCATCTTCTGGTTGGTCTATATTTTATAATTTCAAAAACAGATGCCAATATACAAAGTTGTCCTAAGATTGTGGTTGCGGTTTTTCAATTACATATCTATTAAGCCATTTTAGCTTCGGAAGAGGAGTAATAAAAAGAGGAATTATTATTAAAATTCAGGAGTAGAGGCTCGTTCTATTAAGGTAGCTGTAATGATCTTAGTTTCGAACACCTCTTCTTCTTCATTTTCATGATCGCGTTCAATCTTATCGATTAACATCTGGGCCGCGGTCTCCCCCATTATCTCTCCATGCTGATCTACGGATGTTAAGCTTGGTGTTGCAAAATGAGATAAAATGCCGTCTGTAAACCCTACAAATGCAATATCCTCAGGAATGCGATGGCCAAGCTTTTGAGCGATACCCATACATTTCACTGCAAATATTTCATTAACACATAGTACCGCATCTACTTTATTGTCTTTAAAGAATTTTTTACTCTTAGTTTCATCCATTTGTTGGTACGGGAGGTGTAGTACCAGTTTTTTATCCACAGTGATATTGTGCTCCTTTAAGGCTCTGTAATATCCATCAGCTCTCTTTGCACTAACATTTAAATATCCTTCCGTAGTGATCAGTGCAATTCTCTTTCTTCCTGCCTTGATTAGTTTCTTGACAACTTCATAAGCAGCGGTTTCATCATTAATAATGACCTTGTCACACTGAATTTCATCTGTCACCCTGTCAAATAAGACAAGTGGAATGCCCTGTTCAGTAACTACTCTTAAGTGGTTGTAATCATTTTTTAATTGAGTTTCTCCGGCCAGCGCCATAATAAAACCATCAATACTCCCATTGGCAAGCATCTCCATATTGATCACCTCTTTATTAAAGGATTCATCCGAAACACAAACAATTACGTTGTAGCCCTTGTCATTTGCATAATGCTCAATCCCCCGAAATACGGTAGTAAAAAAATGATGCACTATGTCAGGGATTATCACCCCAATATTCCTGGTCCTTTTATTCTTAAGACTAATGGCTATATTATTGGGTTTGTAATTGTACAGTTTGGCAAAGGCCTGTATCTTATCTTTAGTATCTCGTCCTATCTCTTCGCTATTCTTCAGCGCCTTGGAAACCGTAGAGATGGATACATCTAATTCGCGTGCAATGTCCTTTAGAGTGATCTTTCGTTTCAAGTGAAATTGTTTGCTTCGTTAGTCAGGTGATTAAAGATACATAAAGAGGTGTTAAAAAATTCTATTCTTTAACACTCTAGGGTAACCTATTTACTGTTCAAATTGAATTAATTTAGGATGGCGGGACGAAAAATCATTATATTTGTTGCGATTTCATTAATAAAATTACCCCATATTTATAGAATTACACATATCTGGACAGATAATTCATTATATTGCCATGTTCTAGTAAGTTATTAACACGAAACCGTTTTCGTAAGGGAGCAAGGCCAATGTTTTAGGAAATTAACAATTATTTTATATATGTTTAACGCTTGAATTAAATTAACTAAACTTAAAATTCACTATTTATGAAGATTACACTACTAAAAAGTCTTATGCTGGTTGGAGCGATCTTAAGCTTCGGATTGGCTAAGGCTCAAGATGTGTCAGGTACTGTTTCTGATGCTACTGGTCCATTGCCCGGGGCTAGTGTCGTAGTACAAGGTACTACGAATGGTACACAAACAGACTTTGATGGTAATTTTACTTTAAGTAACGTTGGTAGCAATGCCGTACTTGTCGTAAGTTACATCGGTTTCAAAACCCAGGAGATCGCAGTTAATAGTCGTTCTACCATTAACGTTGTCCTTGAAGAAGATGCACAGGCATTAGATGAGGTAGTAATCATTGGATATGGTACTACCACCGTCAAGGATGCCACCGGAGCTGTAACCGCAGTATCTGCTGAAGACTTTAACGGAGGGGTTATTTCCTCCCCGGAACAATTGATCCAGGGTAAGACAGCTGGTGTAAATATTCAGCAAACCAGTGGTGAGCCTGGAGCTGGGATCTCAGTAAACATTAGGGGTTCTAACTCTGTTAGAGGTGATAACAATCCACTATTCGTAGTAGATGGTGTACCATTAGCAGGTGGTAACACTGCACCAGGCGGAGATTCTGGTAATGGTGGTACTGACACTAGAAACCCATTGAACTTCTTAAACCCTTCCGATATTGAAAGTATCAGTATCCTTAAAGATGCCTCTGCAACCGCCATTTATGGCTCCAGGGGTGCAAATGGGGTAGTTATTATTACAACCAAGAGTGGGAAAGGCAGTTCAGGAGGGAAAGTAGAATTTTCTTCTTCCTTGAGTATAGCCACACCTGCCAACCGCTATGATCTTTTAAACAAAGATGAATTCTTAGCTGGAGTTACTCAATATGGAGGTGACGCTTCTGCCAATGACCTTGGATTCAATACAGACTTTCAAGATTTTATTACAAGGACTGCAGCCTCAACTAATAATAACGTCTCTTACTCCAACAATTACGGTAAAGGTAATGTAAGGGCAACCTTCGGGTATCAAAAACAACTTGGTGTTGTTGAGAAAACAAGCTTGGAGCGTATTACAGGAAGGTTAAATCTTAGTCATCGTTTCCTGGATGATAAATTAACGCTTGGTTTACAAACAACCATATCACGCGTAAATGACGAAACGGCTCCTTTGAGTGCTGGTGCAGGCTTCCGTGGCGATATTTTAGGTGCCAGTTATTCTGCTAACCCATCCTGGGGAACAGCTGCTACTTTCGATGATGGCGGTGGACAGATTTTACCCGGAAACTTCTTAGCGAATACTCAGAACGAATCAAATACCAATAGGATATTAGTTAACGGTTCCATTCAATATAAGTTTACTCCGGAGCTTACAGGTAAAGTAAATGTAGGATATGATAAGTCTGAAGGAGAAACCACTTCGGTGCTCAATGGTGATCTAATAAACTTCACAGATATTTCAGGCCAAGGCTTTGGAGTATATAACACTTTAATGCGCGAAAACCACTTATTGGAAGCTACTTTAAATTATAAGAAAGACTTTGGCAATTCTGTTATTGATGCCCTTGTTGGGTATTCTTTCCAGGATTTCAATGTAAGTGGAAGAAATGCAGCAGGTAGAGGATTTCTAACAACAGATCTTAACGCCATGGGAGCAGATCTGAGAGGGACCGTAAACAGCGCAGGAAATACTATTGATGGAGCTTATCAGCAGTATTTCTATGGGACAAATACCTCAGGCTTATTAGTGAACAGACTTCAGCCTATCGTTGTTGCAGGGGAAAATATTGGTTTTGGTTTCGATAGAAAGTTGCAGGCCATGGCAGCAGATACGTTTAATAATACAGATGAGATACAATCATTCTTTGCGCGTATTAATTATACATTGTCTAACAAATACTTGTTTACTGCTACTGTAAGAGCGGATGGTTCTTCTCGTTTTGGACCGGATAATCAGTACGGATATTTCCCTTCCGGTGCATTTGCCTGGAAACTGAATGAAGAAGGATTTTTAGGTGATAATGTTTCTACTTTAAAACTTCGTTTAAGTGGAGGCCTTGTTGGTAACCAGGAAGGTCTTGGATATGGGAACTTTGTTGCCAGACAACGATTTGGAGGCTTAAATACTACTGGCAATGTAGTTAACCAGAACGGTTTAACAATTGTAGCCACAGATGTTCCTGACCTTAAATGGGAAGAAACCCTGAACCTCAACGTTGGTCTTGATTTTGGATTCAGCAATGACAGACTTAGCGGAAGCATTGATGTATACCGCAATGAAACCAATGACCTTTTATTAAGGACACCACCTGCCGCACCTGCGGTAGATCCGTTCCAGTTTGGGAATGTGGATGCCTCAATTCTTAACCAGGGTATTGAATTTGCGCTGGCCTACGACTTTGTTCAGTCAGAAAATACTACGTTCTCAGCGGCGTTCAACATCGCATACAACGATAACGAAGTACAGGATTTTGGAAGTGCCATCAATACTGGTGAGATCAACGGACAAGGATTATCCGGAGCTTTTGCACAACGTTTTGAAGCCGGCAGGTCCTTATTTTCTTACTACATGGCCATCTTTGAAGGATTCGATTCAGATGGTTTCCCAATCTACCAGGATGTAGATGGTAATGGCGTAGGCGATGCAATTGCCGATCAGACGTTTGTTGGAGAAGATGCATTACCAGACATCACTACCGGTATGTCATTGAATTTCAGAAGTGGTAATTGGGATGCTTCGGCCTATTTCTCCGGTCAGTTCGGATTTTATGTTTACAACAATACACGAAACGGTTTCTTCACAGGAGGAGCTATTAATAATGCTCGTAACGTTACACAGGATGTACTCTCAAGTGGAGAGAATGGAGGTGCTTCTGCGGATGTATCTACTCGTTTCCTTGAGAAAGGTGATTTTATAAGATTTCAGAACGCAACCCTTGGATATAATGTACCTCTAACTGGTGACGGGTTGTTCAAAACCTTGAGACTAAGTGTAACAGGTCAGAATTTATTCCTGATCACAGATTACAGCGGACTTGATCCTGAAGTTACCTCCAATACCGGTGATCTTGGATCTGGTGTGCCAACAAGAGGGATAGACTGGGCAGCGTTCCCGAATCCTAGAACCATAACATTGGGCTTAAATGCCTCCTTTTAATTAAAAAAAATTGAAAATCATGAAAAGAAATCAAATCAAAATTTATTTTCTAACACTGGCAGGGGTCATAGGATTAACATCCTGTACCAATCTGGAAATTGAAGAGACCGACTCTATCATAACAGAAGGTTTCCAGGGGCTGGCAGATGCTTCTTCTGCTGTTGACGGGCTTTATAATAATATTCTAAACACCCAACAATCTCAGGAGAATATATTTGCTTTATCAGAGGTAACTACAGATGCGGCCTTAATTCCTACCAGAGGAACTGACTGGGGAGACAATGGCTTGTGGAGAGTTTTACATCAGCATGCCTGGAGTAGTGAGCATAATTTTATTGGTCAGGTATGGAATGGATTTAATGCGAACCAATTAATTGCTTCACAGATACTGGATCCCAGAAGTAATCCTTCGGCTACCAATATTGGAGATGCAAGTTTTCTGAGGGCCTATAGCATGTGGATCGTTCTTGATAATTTTGGACAAATTCCTTTTAGAGATGTTACGTTGCCTTCTTCTACCTTACCAGAAATTATTACTGGGCAAGTTGCATTAGATTTTATTTTAGCCGATATAGATCAGGCCATTGCAAATCTTCCAACAACGGCAGCCGGAGCTGGAGAGACGCTTAATAGGGCTAGTAAGGCAGCTGCTCGCTATCTGAAAGCCAAAGTGCTTTTAAATAAACATATCTATCTTGGCGGTAGTCCAGATCCTGGTGATATGGCCCAAGTAATTTCCCTGGTAGATCAAATTGCTGCAGATGGTTTTGCTTTGCAGGCAGGATTCTTTAGCCTATTCAGAAATCCTGCAGATGTAGGTGGAAATAACGAAACTATTTGGTCCACCAACGCAGGAACTCAATGGAAAATTTTTAATGGTTTACATTACAGATCTACCGGTATACAAGGAGGTGGTTGGAATGGCTTTAGCACACTGGCTGAATATTATGACCTCTATGAAGGTGATCCTAATAATAACAGATTAGATGCTAGTGGAAACCCAATTGACGGGCAGGAAGAGCGCAGAGGTGGTGTTCCACCAATGGGAACGGCATATTCTGGCGTTGCAGGGACTTCGGACAATGGTGGATTAACGGATGGCTCTAATGTTGGATTTGGTTACCTCATTGGCCAGCAATACGGGTTAAACGGTGAAGAATTAACAGATAGAGCAGGGGCTCCTTTAACCTTTAAAAGGGACTTCTTAGATGGCTCAGGAGCCAGTAATTTCATCAATAACGATGAGACCACAGGAATCCGTGTAATGAAATATGGTGTTCGATATTCCGGTGGTAATGCTGGTAATGTTGTGCTCTTCCGATATGCTGATGCGCATTTGATGAAAGCAGAAGCTATGATGCGCAGTGGAGGAGATCCTACCGCTATGGTGAACGAACTAAGAGTTCTGAGACAAGCTGATCCTATAGGATCTGTTAGCGAACAAGATTTGCTAGACGAAAGAGCACGTGAGCTCTATCAGGAACAATGGAGAAGAAACGATTTAATACGTTTCGGTCAGTATAACAGAGATTGGTTATTCAAAGAATCTTCAGAGGTTGGAAATACTGCTAGAAACTTATTTCCTATCCCGGCAGCTCAATTATTAGCGAACCCTAACTTGGTTCAGAATCCTGGATACTAATTCCTTGGTTTTATAAATTAAAAAACCCCCGGCTTAAAGCCGGGGGTTTTTTTTAGCCCACGTATTCCATTCATCTGTAAGAGGTTCCAATAATATCGTTTGTCCGTATTCACGGAATATCATACCTTACCTTTGAATGTTGATACACATTAAATGTATTATTTAGGATATGACATTGGCAGTTCTTCCATTAAAGTCGCACTTGTACAAAAGGCCGATGGAAAGGTTGTAGGAGTCGTTAAAGAACCCCCCAAAGAAATGTCTATTCTTAGCCCTCAGCACAACTGGGCAGAGCAAGATCCGGAAGAGTGGTGGCGCTATGTTTGTTCAGCAACCCAAAAGCTCATAACTACCTACCATATCAATAAGAAAGATATACTTGGTATCGGGATCTCTTATCAAATGCATGGTTTGGTCCTGATAGATAAGGCCGGTGCTCTTTTGCGAAATGCCATTATCTGGTGCGATAGCCGAGCCGTGGATATAGGAAATGACGCCTTGAAAAATTTAGGAAGCAAAAAATGTGCAACGCATCTTTTAAATGCCCCCGGTAATTTTACAGCTTCCAAATTAAAATGGGTAAAAGACAATGAAGCTGCATTGTATGGTAAAATGTACAAGGCCATGCTTCCAGGAGATTATATCGCATTCAAATTAAGTGACAAAATAGCCACTACCCTACCCGGTTTAACCGAAGGAGTCTTTTGGGACTTTAAGGAGCAGAAGATAGCTGAATGGCTGCTTGCTTATTACGGTCTCACCAGAGATCTCCTCCCGGAGGTGGTCCCTACTTTTGGGGCCCAGGGAAAAGTTTCTGCCAAAGCAGCAGCAGAAACAGGTTTGGCAAAAGATACTCCTATACTTTATAGAGCAGGGGATCAACCTAATAATGCCTTATCACTGAACGTATTTCATCCGGGAGAAATAGCCATGACGGGAGGCACTTCCGGTGTTATTTATGCTATTGGCGATCAACTTAAAAGCAGGGAGATCTCCCGTATCAATAATTTTGCCCATGTCAATTATATCCAAAAAGATCCCATTCTCGGAAAACTATTATGTATCAACGGGGCGGGAATACAATACCGTTGGTTACGTGAAAACCTGCAAGTAGACACCTATGAAAAAATGAATGCCCTGGCAAATACAGTGCCTGTTGCTTCGGAAGGTGTCTTAGTACTGCCATTTGGAAATGGAGCAGAGCGTATGTTGAACAATAAAAATATTGGTAGTCAGATCTTACATCTCGATCTGAATCTTCATACAAAAGCACATCTTTGCAGGGCTGCTTTAGAAGGTATAGCGTTTGCCTTTATGTACGGCATGGAGATCCTTAAAGCAGAAGGTGTTCAGCCAAAAGTTATAAGGGCCGGGAATGATAATCTATTTCAATCTGAAGTCTTCACAAACACCATTTGCACCTTAATAGGCCACCCTATTGAGCTATACGATACCACCGGAGCCGTTGGAGCTGCAAGAGCCTGTGCATTACAAGATGGTGATTTTACCTCTTTGGGAGAGACCCTTTTAAAGAATGACCATTTGCATACATTTTACCCATTGAAGGATCTAAAACCTTATCAAAAAGCATATCAAAATTGGAAAGAAATAATAGATAAAGATTTATAAATCAAAATTATGGCACTTATAGGTACGAAAGAATACTACAAAGGTATAGGCGACATACCTTTTGAAGGAAAAGGATCAGACAATCCTCTGGCCTTTAAATATTACGATCCGGAACAGCTAGTTGCCGGAAAGAGCATGAGAGAGCACTTTAGGTTTGCCGTGGCCTACTGGCACTCCTTCTGTGGGCAAGGCTCCGATCCTTTTGGAGCGGGAACGCAAGCATTTCCATGGGACCTTCCGGCAGATCCTATAGAGGCCGCCAAGGCAAAAGCCGATGCCGCCTTCGAATTCATTACTAAAATAGGGTTCGGGTATTTCTGCTTTCACGATTTTGATCTTATTCAGGAAGGTACCTCCCTAAAGGAATCGGAAGATAGACTTAGAATAATTGTATCCTATATTAAAGAAAAACAACAGGCCTCTGGTGTAAAACTGCTGTGGGGCACCGCCAATTGTTTTTCCAATCCACGGTATATGAATGGTGCTGCTACCAATCCTGACTTCAGGGTAGTTGCCAGAGCCGGAGCACAGATAAAACTCGCTTTAGATGCCACCATAGAGCTACAGGGCGAAAACTACGTCTTCTGGGGTGGCAGGGAAGGCTATATGTCACTCCTGAATACTGATATTCAACGAGAATTGGATCATATGGGTCAATTTCTTGGAATGGCAAGAGACTATGCAAGAAAGCAAGGTTTTAAAGGGAACTTTTTTATTGAACCTAAACCCATGGAGCCTATGAAACATCAATACGACTTTGATGCGGCTACTGTGGTGGGATTTTTACATCAATACGATCTTCAGGACGATTTTAAATTGAATTTAGAATTTAATCATGCCACCCTGGCCAACCATACCATGCAGCACGAAATGGCCGTAGCCGCTTCCCATAATATGTTGGGTAGTCTGGATGCGAACAGAGGCGACTACCAGAATGGCTGGGATACAGATCAGTTCCCTAACAATCTCTACGAAGTAACTGAGGCCATGCTGGTATTTCTAAAAGCAGGCGGGCTACAGGGAGGCGGTATTAATT
>NZ_CAMYKH010000060.1 GCF_947258935.1 uncultured Muriicola sp. | reverse complement strand
AATCAGGCTGTTTATTGCCTTATTTCTTTCTGCAGGCATTACATCCTCCTTAAAATGATGTTTATACAACGCATCGAAGTAATCTATAACGCCACTAGCAGAAGCTATCTGTGCATGATCTGGCCCTGCTGGGGTTAACATGCTGCGGGTAATACCTTCCTTAAAAAAATGTGATTGATTCTCCATCTTTAGGATCAGGTCTTTTTGCACATACATTAAACCCAAATGAGGCCCAAAGGTCTTGTACATGGAAAAAAGGTAGATATCTGCTCCTAATTCCCTAAGATCCGGGAAACCATGAGGCGCATACCCTACCCCATCAACCACACATAGGGCTCCATAAGAATGGGCCAATTTACTGATCTCCTTTACAGGATTTACATCACCAATAACATTGGAACAATGCGGAAAGGCTACCATCTTTGTACGTTCGGAAAACAGGTCTTTCAGGGTATCCAAACTCAAAATTCCAGTGGTGGTATCCACATGCCACTCAATGATCTCGATCCCGCGATCTCCTAATCTTCTCCATGCTCCGGCATTGGCTTCATGATCCTGACAAGAAACGATGATCTCATCTCCTTCATTCCACATAGGACGCATGGCATTGGCCAGTACATACACATTTTGGGTGGTGGAAGGCCCAAAATGAATTTCAGAGGGGTCCACATTGAGGTAGTCCGCCATTTTCTTATAAGCATTGTCCATTAATTCTCCTGCATGGGCGGAAGCCGGGTATGGATAATAGGGCTGCACTTTGTTTTTCATATAGAAGTCGGTTAACCGATCTATAAATTGTTTACAGGGATAAGAGCCACCTGCATTTTCAAAAAAAGCCCAGCCCTGCAGGGTGGATTCCGAAAAAGCCGGGAATTGTGCACGCACAAAGTTTAGATCTAGTTTCATAGTTACAAAGGAATTTAAAAATGCTTTCTGGTTCTACTTTTTAACTTGAGATGATGGTAGATCTTTAGGAAAAATTTGATCATTGGTAGTATTGGCTTGTGGTTACCTACCCAATTTAATGAATATAATGGTACAACATATAAATCCCTGACCGTAAATAAAATTAACGGGCTATGGCTGAACCGGAACGCCAGAACCATTTCTTTTTCTTTAATTTGCCAAAGCTATGGCCGCAATTCATACCACCTTTCTATCCCTTGGCAGTAACCTGGAAAACCGGGTCTACTACCTGCAAAAGGCACTCTTTCTTCTGCAGGAAAGAGCAGGTACGATTAAGAAGGTATCGCCGGTCTATGAGTCGCCCTCCTGGGGCTTTGAGGCAGATGATTTCCTGAATCTTTGCGTAGAATTGGAGACCTCACTTTCTCCCCAAGAACTTTTGGAAACCGTATTAAAGATCGAAACCTCCCTGGGACGTATCCGTACTCCTGAAGCAGGTTACAAACCACGCACGCTCGATATAGACATACTTTACTATGATACTCTTATCCAGAAAACCGATTCTCTGGAACTCCCACATCCGGAGATTCAAAAAAGGCGTTTTGTATTACGACCATTGGCAGATATCGCTCCGCAATTATACCACCCTGTACTAAAAAAGGACAGTCGTAACCTTCTGCAGGAATGCAAGGATAGTGCTAAACTCCGGAAGACCACTGTAAAGCTTTACAAGAATTGGCATGGACTGTTTACCAGTCTCCATTTCGTGGCCATTGAAGGAAATATAGGAGCCGGAAAGACCACCCTGGCGCATAAGATCTCTGAAGATTTTAAGGCCAAGCTGGTACTGGAACGCTTTGCGGACAACCCCTTCTTGCCCAAATTCTACGAAGACCAGAACAGGTATGCCTTTCCCTTAGAGATGTCTTTTATGGCAGACCGCTACCAACAGTTTACGGAAGACACTTCCCAATTCGACCTGTTCAAGAATTTTATGGTAAGTGATTATGATGTGTACAAGAGCCTCATCTTCGCAAAGATCACCCTTCAACCAGATGAGTATTTGCTCTATCGCAAAGTCTTTACCCTAATGTACCGCGAGGTGCGCAAACCCAACCTCTATCTATACCTCTACCAAACAACAGACAGACTTCTAGATAATATAAAAAAGCGTGGACGCGCTTATGAACAGGAGATACAACCAGACTATCTGGAAAAGATCAACCGGGGGTATTTTGACTACATTAAAAGTTTCCCGGAACAAAAGACCCTGATATTGGATGTGAGTGAGCGCGACTTTGTATATGACCCCACAGACTACGACCATGTGCTGGACGAAATATTACGCTTTACGACTCTCCTTCAGAGTACAAGCTAAAAAATGGAGAACATAGGAAGATTCCCTTCCTTACAGCGGTTTTTAGGAGGAGATCTTACTCCAAAAATCCCATACTACCACCCCTGCACTAACGGCAATATTAAGAGAATGTTTGGTGCCTAATTGGGGGATCTCCAAAACACCGTGGCATTGGCTTACCACTTCCTGAGAAACGCCTTTTACCTCATTTCCAAAGACAAAGACATATGGCTTTTTTGAAGAGGGAAAAAATGTATGTAACTGAGTGGCCCCAACTGCCTGTTCCACAGCCATACAGTGATAGTCCTTTTTTAGTTCCTGCAACAGGGCAAGCGAATCTTTCCGGTATTCCCAGGCCACACTTTCTGTAGCCCCAAGGGCTGTCTTGCGAATGTCCTTATGAGGCGGGGTGGCGGTAATGCCACAGAGATAGATCTTTTCGAGCAGAAAGGCATCTGCAGTGCGGAAGACAGAACCAATATTATGCAAACTTCGGATGTTCTCTAACACCAGTACCAGCGGGGTTTTCTGAGCCTCCTTAAACTCGTCTACATCCAATCTGTTCAACTCCTTATTTTGTAATTTCCGCATCTGTTCGTCCTTTGATCTTTGGGTTATTGAAGTTATCCGAAAATATCAACAACTATGTGTAATCCCTGGGTAAAATAGTACATTCGTTCTCCAGGGCAAAGATAAACCTAACACCAGAATTTTACGTGTCTCAATCGAAAAAACAGAAGAAGGTAACCCCTTTGATGAAGCAGTTCAACACCATCAAGACCAAATATCCTGATGCGCTATTGCTTTTCCGAGTGGGTGATTTCTATGAGACCTTTGGAGAAGATGCTGTAAAAGCCTCCAGGATCCTGGGGATCATTCTCACCCAACGCAATAATGGCGGAGACCGCACTGAACTGGCAGGCTTTCCTCACCATTCTTTAAACACTTATCTCCCCAAGCTGGTAAAAGCCGGGCAACGGGTGGCCATATGTGACCAATTAGAAGACCCCAAACTAACCAAGACCATTGTAAAAAGAGGCGTCACAGAACTCGTAACACCCGGGGTAGCGCTTAATGATGATATCCTTAACTCCAAAAGCAATAATTTTCTATGTGCCCTCCATTTTGGGCCTAACACCTATGGGATCTCATTGGTAGATATCTCTACAGGAGAATTCCTAACTTCTGAAGGGAGTGCGGAAGAAATAGATACACTTTTGCAACACTTTGGCCCCAATGAGGTACTGGTCTCCAAAAAACACAAAACCGATTTTACCGAAACCTTTGGCACAAGGTATCATATATTCTATCTGGAAGATTGGATCTATCAGGAAGACTATGCCAATGAATCTTTACGTTCACATTTTAAATCAGCGTCTCTTAAAGGCTTTGGTGTAGCTGGTTTACCACAGGGCATCATTGCCGCAGGGGCGGTACTGCATTACCTCTCGGAAACCGAACACAAAAGGTTGCAGCATATCAACAAACTGGTGCGGATTGGGAATGATGACCACGTCTGGATGGACCGTTTTACCATCCGTAACTTAGAGCTCTACCACTCCCCTCACCCGGAAGCTGTGACTTTACTACAAGTCATAGACAAGACGCTTTCCCCTATGGGCGGCCGTTTACTAAAACGCTGGCTGGCATTTCCTTTGAAAAATCTGGAAAAGATACGTGGCAGACACCAGGCTATTACCCACTTTTTAAAAGAAGAAAAGCTGCTCTATTCCCTGCAAGGAAGTATGAAGAAAATGGGGGATCTGGAACGTCTTATCGCTAAAGTAGCTACCGGGAAGATCAACCCCAGAGAAGCGGTACAACTAAAGAACTCCATGGAGGCTGTAGTACCCATCAAACAATTGGTTTCCAACACAGAAGTGGAAGCCGTGGTTAGGTTGGGAAAAGGCTTAGATGATTGCGAGGTATTGCGGAGTCGGATCAAGGAAGTTCTAAGTGAAGAGGCTCCTGTTAATATGCAAAAAGGGGCCACCATTGCTCCAGGCTTTTCTGCTGAGTTAGATGAATTACGAAGCCTGGCAACCACAGGAAAGGATTATTTAAACCAGATGCTGGAACGTGAAACAGAACGCACCGGTATTACCTCCTTGAAGATCGCTTCCAACAATGTCTTTGGTTACTATATTGAGGTTCGGAACACGCATAAGGACAAGGTACCTGAAGAATGGATCCGCAAACAAACCCTTGTGAATGCAGAGCGGTATATCACCGAAGAACTCAAGGAATACGAGGCTAAGATACTGGGGGCTGAAGAACGTATTGCAGATTTGGAACAGCAGCTTTTTGCCCAGCTTATCCTTTGGATGCAGGCCTATATTTCACCGGTACAGGAAACGGCTCAGGGAATAGCGGCCCTGGATTGTTTATGTGGGTTTGCTCAGTTGGCCAAAGAGAACAATTATGTGGCCCCGGCCATGAACGATTCTACAGAACTTATCATCACTAACGGCCGGCATCCGGTCATAGAAAAGCAGTTACCTCCAGGGGAGACCTATATTCCCAATGATCTGATCCTTAACAGGGATGCGCAACAAATTATCATGATCACCGGGCCCAACATGAGCGGTAAATCGGCTATTTTAAGGCAAACCGCCCTTATTGTTCTCCTGGCACAGATAGGGAGTTTTGTGCCTGCCGAGGCGGCCCAGATTGGATTGGTAGACAAGATCTTTACAAGGGTGGGCGCCAGTGATAATATTTCCATGGGCGAGTCTACCTTTATGGTGGAGATGAACGAGACCGCGTCTATTTTAAATAACCTTTCAGAACGCAGTTTGGTCTTGTTAGACGAAATTGGGCGCGGCACCAGCACCTATGATGGTATTTCCATTGCCTGGGCCATTTCCGAATATGTACATGAACATCCCAGCAGGGCCAAAACACTTTTTGCCACGCATTACCATGAGCTCAATGAGATGGCCACTACCTTTGAACGCATCAAGAACTACAATGTTTCTGTGAAGGAATTACAGAACAAGGTTTTATTCTTACGCAAGCTTACCCCTGGCGGCAGTGCCCATAGTTTTGGGATCCATGTGGCTAAAATGGCAGGGATGCCGCAACAGGTATTGAACAGAGCCAACAAGGTGTTGAAGAAATTAGAGAAAAGTCACTCCAGTGAAGAGCTCACAGGCAAACTACAATCTGTAGCTTCGGAGATGCAGCTCAGCTTCTTTCATTTAGATGATCCTTTGTTAGAGGAGATCAAGGAAGAGATCCTAACCCTGGATATCAATACCCTTACGCCGGTGGAGGCATTGATGAAACTCAATGAAATTAAGCGATTGCTCACCAAGAATAAGAAGGCCACATCATAGGGTTCTTCCAGTGGCATACCTATCTTTCTTTTTCCCTGAAAGTTCTTTGGTTTTTATAGAATTGTATTAAATTTGCGTCCGCATCTGAAAGAGATGTTATGTTCTTTAAAATGCGAAAATAGCTCAGTTGGTAGAGCGCCACCTTGCCAAGGTGGAGGTCGCGGGTTCGAATCCCGTTTTTCGCTCTGGAGAAATACTATTTACAGCATTTCTTTGTTGAGTTTGTCTTTTTGGGAGGCTCGAGTGGTGGTCCCGATAGCTATCGGGAGGTAGACACGTTATCTTTGTAAAGTGTTTGTTAATCATCGAGATTGAAAGTTTGCTCGAGTGGTGGAATTGGTAGACACGTTGGACTTAAAATCCAATGGCCATTAGGCCGTGCGGGTTCAAGTCCCGCCTCGAGTACAAATGCAAGAAAAAGCCAGCGCTATGCGCTGGTTTTTTTGTTTCAGGAAGCTGAGCCAAGCTTGCTTGAGCGAAAGCGGCTGAAACAAAAAAGCTACATGAAATGCAGGCTTTTTCTTGTTCAAGATGTTTGAGCGGGACTCACGAAGTCTGACAAGACGAGTAATTCCCCGCTATACTTAGTGAAATCTCAATTCAGAATGTCCTTCTGGAGGAAAATGGCATGAAATGCAGGCTTTTCCTTGTTCAAAATGACGCAACAGGACAAACCGACGAAGGAGGTTATTCCAAGCCTCGAGTACGGATAAGATGAAAAGTCAGAGCAGTTACTCTGACTTTTTTGTTTCCTATAGGCTCTGCCAAGGGCTTGATCAAAGGCCAATAAAACAAAAAAGAAGGCCAAAGGCTTCAATTTTTCTATTTCAAGACTTTCTGGGGAACTGCCAAAAATCCCATATGGAGCATGGATAGAAAAAAACCAGCGCAATGCGCTGGTTTGTTAATAGTATAATTAGATTGTTAATACGTAATCATCCCATTACCAGTGTGCGAGAATTCTCCAACAAATACTTCAGGATCAAACTTACTTGGACCCGTAATATTGTATACTCCATCTGCAATTTCCATGAATCCTGAAGCTCCTTCAAACCTTCCCGTTCCACCACAGAAATATATAGTTCCCGAATAGGTGGCACTAGTATCTGAAACAAATACAAATGTAAATTCTCCTCTGGAAAATATTTGATCCCCATTAGCAGCATTTATTACATCTAATAACTCTGGTATTACATCTAATAACTCTGGGATTTGTAGATCACCACATTGTCCAATTGTGCTTAGATTAAACACCCCTGGAATATCAGCATCTGGTATAAAGTTGCTTGGTGCAACAGTTCCATAAATTTTACCAAGATGCTTCATTTTTCCCGTGTAAGTGGCCAATCCTCCATCCGGATCATCAGCACCTGCAAGGGTAATGGAAATAGGGCGTTCAACATCTTTACCCCCTTTTAGTTCTACGGCAGTTAATTCGTCAGCAGGGTCGCCTGCTGTTTCCTTGTCACAGGAATAGGTCAGAACAAGCACGGCCATCAAGACCAGTTTAAAAATTGTTTTCATGATTGGTTATCGATTAATTGGTTAAAGTGGACTACCCTATTGCAAAAAAAAGAAAATAGGAAAGCGATATCCTTTCTGATTAAAGAAAGTGTAATGACAACGCCAATGAAAAAAATAAAGCTTTACATAATGCTTAAAATAGTCTCACTGTCAGTTGTCAAGTTGTCAAGTTGTCAAGTTGTCAAGTTGTCAAGTTGTCAATGAAAAAATAGAGAATCTAATTGGAAATAATCCCTGAATCTGTACCAATAGCAGTAAATACTTTCCAAAAGCCCCCAAATAATGTCCCATGCTTCTTATTAGAAGTGCACTGACATTTTCCCGGGTAAGATATTCTATAAAATCAAGAATGTATAGGTTTGAAAAATAAAAATCTCCGGACCTGGCGGTCAGGGGTTTTATATACCGGACGGATGTAGTTTAAAAACCATCAAACTTAAACTTCTATTCGCCTTTCTGTATGGAGAAGAACACGACCTGGATGTCGCGGATTTAAAATCCAAGCTAACAGTAATTCCTTCCTCAATTTTTCAACTGCTTTTTCCGAGCAATAGCCGCATGAAATGCAGGCTTTTTTTTGTTCAAGATGTTTGAGCGGGACTCACGAAGTCTGCTAAGACGAGTAGTTCCCGACTCTAGGAAATGCAATTTTGAATTTCTTCATAAATGTTTCGAATTGTTTGGGGGAGTGAAAGGGGCTTTTTCAATTAGAATGATAGATTTAGGCCCAACATAACATCGTGGAAGAATACATCTATAGGAACTACAGGTCTTGGGTCGTACGTGTTTTGATAAAGTAGTGACAAACCTATATTCTTTGTAATTAAATAAGTGATCTCAGAACTACTTGCCAGACGATAATTCCCGAAAGGATCACCCAATGAGGGCTGAAAATAGCCGCTCAAATCCAGCGTGAATTGGTTATACAGCTTTCTTTTATAACTCAAATAGATGTTGGCACGGAGCTTTGTCACCTCAATGGGTTTTGGATCGGCTGGTATCAATGTGGTGTCTACAGTGCCCGAATACGTCCACCGCTCAAATTCGTAAGAGGGGCCCAGACCAACAAATAAACCTTCTCTTGGTTTGTAAATAATTCGATACCTAACATTGGCACCCAAACTGTATTTTATACCTAAACCACGAATTTCTTGCCAGAGGATAAGTCCATACGATTCAATTACAAGTTTTTCTCGTTCGGTTGGATTTCGATGTTCAAAGTATACGAAGCCTCCAGAGAGGATATCCTCATCTCCAAAACGGGAATATTCCAGTTTATTCGCAATGGTAAATGCATGTCTTTTAACCCGGAACGAAATATCAGCAGTATTCTCTATCTCGAAAAATTTTTGTTTCACGTTTCTGTATCGAAAGCTAGGGACAAATGAGCCTTTGATAACTTTGGAAGAATCCAAAATTACATTGAAATTCTCAGAATGAAGTACCTGGCCGTAAGATTTGTTCGATGAGATCACACCTAATATTAAATAGAACAATAAATAATATCTCATAATTTATGCTATTGAAAAAAGCATGCAAATATATTACAAATTATGGTTTGGTAGCGCCATTAAGTTGTTTGCGGATTTTCGTAAGTAGGATAGATCAAGAAATAAAATATTTACAGTGTTAATTGCTGTTTTATTTTACTTTTTCAAATTCTAAATTGTCACCATAATAAGCTCCGCCTGACCAAGGAAAAATAAAAAAATTTCCCACAGACTCAGTAGCAGTGTCGATACTTAAATTTCCATTTTGAAGTGAACCAATTCTTGTTTTACGGTCCTCGTAAAAATTCATAAATACAAGAGGAAATATAAAACTACGTCTATTAAATTCAAATGTATTTTTAACTATTTTACCTTTTAAAGTATTTTCCTTTACAATTTTATCGTTAATGGTAAGGGTCACTTTAATTCTTTTTTTATCAATTACTTTTATTTCCACAAAATCCTTTCCACTATTATTATTCCACAAAAATGTTCCAGGTCTGAGAAATAAGCTATGGAATAAATTATTAGGACAATGATGTTTTTTATTAATAGTATCACTAATTGACGATCTTTTGTAGATTCCGTTTAGGATGGATAAATTTTCTGAATTCAATTCAATCCTATAGTTATTATTAACAGGGTCTTTCAAAGTTGAACAAGAGGACAAAAAACCTATCAACACTACAATTATAATTTTATTGGTAATGTTCATTTCAGATTACAATTAACGGTTTTGTATAGGATGTCATCTCGCCTTTGGCATGATGAATTATAGCTAATATAGTGACACATTTAGTTTACTGAAATTACAATTTTACCATTGTGCAATGCATCTCCAAATCGTTTAATCGCCCAGGGTATTTTATCAAAAGAATAAGGACCGTCAATAACACAATTCATCTTGTTGTCCTTATATAGCTGATTAATGTAGTCCAAGTCATTATTCGTTTTTAACATGACCATGTGAACACGTTTCTTGCTACATAACTTTAGTATCGGACTCATATAAAGCATTTGCAACAGCTTGCCAGACCTACCACCTATAGAAACGTATTTTCCTTCCGGTTTAAGAACCTTTAAAAATTTCCAGAGCGATCTAGTGGTCTTACAATCAAGGATTAGATCATATTGTTGATCACTCTTAGTAAAATCTTCTTTCTTATAGTCAATTACATTGTCGAACCCTTGAGTTTTCATCGCTTTTAATTTTTCACCCGTATCAACCCCTGTAACATCTGCGTTGTAAAGTTTTGCTATTTGAATTCCAATTGAACCAACACCGCCGCCACCGCCATTGATCAAGATCTTCTGGCGATCTTTGATCTGTCCCACATCCCGCAGACCTTGTAGAGCAAGCATTGCTGCGTGTGGAATACTAGTTGCCTCTTCAAAACTCATGCTATCTGGCTTTAGAGTAAGTGCTTTCTCATCTATGCAAAGAAACTCAGCAAAGCTGCCAAATCCGAATTCTGAGATGTCACCGTATACGGCATCACCGGCTTTAAACTTTGTAGCATCATTTCCGACCTGTTCCACAATTCCTGCTACCTCCATTCCTGGAATACTCAATTTTTTCTTGGGACTAAATACCCCAAAGATCAGGCGATAAGCAAAAGGCTTTCCTGTGGTAATGCACCAATCGTAGTCATTGATCGTTGTTGCACATACTTTTACCAGAACCTCGGTATTTTTAGGTCTAGGTTGTTCAACTTCTATAAGCCTGAGAACTTTTTCAGGTTCTCCGTAGTTTTTAATAGTATATGCTTTCATATTAACCAATGTGCCACTAACGGTCTCCTGGCTATGATTCCGTTTTGAGTTACATCAAGCCCTTGTTGTTTTATATTTTAGCCAGTACTAGTTTTATTAAAAATAGAATAAATTATATAGGTTAGCTTACATAAAAATAAATCATAACCGTTGTTAATCACAGATTTTTTAAATGAATATCACAAATAAAAAAAGCCTATCAATAGTGACAGGCTTTTTAAATAAAAATACGTTAAAAAGGAATCTATTAAACTACCTTGACATTTACTGCGTTCAATCCTTTTGGACCTTCTTCTACATCGTAACTTACTTTATCCCCTTCTCTGATTTCATCAATTAGTCCGTTAACATGTACAAATACATCTTTGTCACCTTCTTCTGGAGTGATGAATCCATATCCTTTAGAATTATTGAAAAACTTTACTGTTCCGTTACCCATGATTAAGAAATTTAATTACAATGCGAATGTAGGGTTTTATTCTGATTGTGCCCAACCGACTTGACTATGATTTGCTTGCGTTGTTCGCTATGCTCGGAATGACACGCCTGGGGTGTAATTAACTATATTCAATGTTGATTGCATTGTCTTATTCTATCAGATTACTCATTTCGCAATATCTTATCCATTTTTCGGCCTTTTGCTAATTCATCTACTAATTTGTCCAAATACCTAACTTGTTTCGTTAATGGATTTTCAATTTCCTCGATTCTATAGCCGCATATTACGCCTTTGATGAGATGAGCATTAGGATTTAACGCTGCCTTGTGAAAGAATGTTTCAAAGGTTACTTTTTCATTAACGAGTTCTTGTATTTTGTTTTGATCAAAGCCAGTCAGCCATTCAATGACCTGATATAATTCTTCCTTTGTTCTGCCTTTCTTTTCGACTTTTGTAATATAGTGGGGATAGACTGAACCGAATATCATTTTTGCAATCCGTTCATCATGTTCGGGAGTTGTTTTCATTTTCTTGTCAATTTATTTCTTAGTTGATCTTCATTACCATCAAAGGACATGGTTATGATTCCTGCCTGCCTGTCCTTCGTACGAAACTTTGCAATGCGGGCCGGTTATAGCCGTTTTTGAAAATTGTTTTTTAACCTAATTGTTTTATTGTTTTAGTCATATTTATAAAGGTATTTAAAAAAGATAATTCTGTATGTAAGGATTATCCAATTATCTTTATAAGGCTACAAAATGATAAAATGAAATTCTCAGAAGTTATTATTATTGGAGGAGGCCCGGCAGGCTCTACCTGTGCCTGGAAATTAAAACAGAGCCATAAGGACTGCATACTTCTTGATTCTAAAAAATTTCCAAGAACAAAATTATGCGCTGGATGGATAACTCCTAAGGTCATTGATCAGCTTGAATTAAGTGATTATCCCAACATCCAAATTAATGACAATTATGTAAACTTCTTTGGTATTGATAAAAAACTGAAATCAAAATCCTATTCTATCAGACGTTATGAATTTGATGACTGGCTTTTAAAACGATCTGGTGTTGATGTATATCATCATAAAGTTCAGAAGATCATAAAGCAAGACGGGTTTTATATTATAGATGATTTATTTAAATGTAAATATCTTGTAGGAGCCGGGGGATCACATTGCCCAGTATATAATTCGTTGTTCAAAAAAGTACACCCGAGAAATAAGAATTATGAAGTCTGTTGTTTGGAGGAAGAGATAAAATATGATTATAAAGATAAAGCTTGCCGGTGTTGGTTTTATGAACATAATATTCAGGGCTATTCATGGTGTGTTTCAAAAAATGATGGCTACTTGAATATAGGTGTTGGGGCACTTTTCAAAGGTGAAAAAGTGACTATAAAAGAACATTGGGATCTGCTTGTTAAAAAACTTAATTCCCTTGGCATCGTTACAAACTATGAATTTAAACCCAAAGGTTATGTGTATCACATAAGAGATCGTGTAGACCATTGTAGGTTAGATAATGCTTTCATTATTGGTGATGCAGCTGGTTTGGCAACAACAGACTTGGGAGAAGGTATAGGTCCTGCCGTTGAGAGTGCAATGCGTGCTGCAGAATCCATTGTAAATAAAAGCGAATTCAATTTGCATTCAATACACAAGAAAAGTGATCCTGTCGCTATGGGAATAATGCTTTTTTTATGGCGTATGATAAACTTTTTTACACTAAAAAAAACTTCAAATATTTCCTGATGATCTTTTGAAAATTGAAGACCGATTGGTGGTCATAATAGTTGCTAACAGGTTTTTTATATGTTTCGTAATAAAGTTGTAATTTATATTCCTTGTTAGCGATTGTTTATTCAGATCCGTCATCTAGCGAGATAAACTTTTTTAGTAGAATTCCAATTTCCGCATTCCGATGGATATCTGCAAAATTTTGGGCGCCAGGACCTTGAGCAAAAAGAGGTACAACAGCGGCCGTATGGTCTTTCGTTGCCCATCTTATCTGTAGTTTTGGATAATCTCCGAAATCAGCAACTGCATTAAGTCCACCGCCGAATCATTATTATGAGACGCGGCATCCATTTCTTCACATTCCACAAGTAATACAAAGGGTTTCTTTTGAAAAGACAGATATTCTAAGGCCACCTCCGTAAGTTGTGGAAGGTTAGGAGTAGAATTCAAATCCTGTATTTCATCTTCGTCAAAAATTGCCGCGATTGGTTTAAGAATGGAATCTTGCTTTGGAAGTTCCAAGGATTTATCCAGCAGTTGAAATCGCTTAGTTAAGATCTTAAGGGTCTCTTCCTTCTCAGGAACATCATCTTCCCCAAGATCCTCAAGTTCTCCAAATAAAAGATCCAGTTCGCTCGAAGCTATTTGTGTCAGTATCTCCTTTGCGTCATCTTCCGTTTTAGTATGTGCCACAAAAGCAGCGGGAGTTCCATCCCAAATGTAGGAGTCCGTTACAATTGCTGTGACATATTGCTGATCTGAGGCTACTTCAAATACATTTTTTAGGGTGTTACCGTCTTGATCAAGGCCAATATAACCAAAAGAAGTTGATGTTCCGGTAGCCATAGCAGTTGCAGAAGCTTCGGAGTCAGTAAGTGGGCCATAAGAAGATCTTGAATCGTGCCATCCTTTTATATCAAACTCTTGCCAGACCGAAGTCGTATTTTCTGATTGCTGCGTAAGCAAGGCCAAAGATAAATGCCCAAAACCCATTCCATCTGCTATGAAAACAATAATATTTTTCGGTTTTTCATCCAAAGATTCCGGTAATATCTTATTTATGGCTTGCCCGGGAGAAAATTCAATATCTGATGAGGGTATTGAAACATTTATATTGAATACATAGAGTGAAACTACCAGAAGCACCAATAGTGCCAGCGTGGAGAGAAGGCTTGTTTTTATCCAATTTTTCATAATTGAGATAAATTAACTAAAAAAGAGCAAAAGACTATAGTTATTTTTATAGTTCCTTTTGTATAAATTATCGTTAACTGTCCTGTATATGATTTTGTCACGCTTGCCTACCTTTTGGCAGGCAGGCAGGCAGGTTATAGCCGTTGTTGTAATTAGTTATTCTTTTTTTCTTTTCTTATATACGGTAAGTCCAGCACCAAGTCCAATCAATATTGCTGGTATCATTCCAAAATCGATATTCTCATAAATAATGGAAATAAATAGTCCCACTAAAAGTAATATGATTCCGGCAATCTGAACTTTATTCAATGACATATAGTATTTTAATTAATTACAACGTGTTCGTGTATGGTTTCGTTTTGGTTGGATCAAGTTTGTCTTAACGGGACAATTTTAACCAGGCAAATTACTGAAGACAACCGATCTCAAGTTTCAACCTGTCACGCCTTGGCATGGTATAGGTTAATAGTTTGAAAGTAACAAAAAATTTCTAGCTAGAGTTTCCGCAAAATTAACTATCCACGTAGTTATAAAATGTGCGGTAAGATTTGAATTCAAGTAAATGATATAATGTTCTGAATTAGGACTCCAATTATTATAAGGCCTAGAAAAATTAAAATGGAGTAAAGAACTGACTTTTTCATATTTTCAGAAAACGCGATTAAGTACAAACTAAAAGCAACAACAATTATTTCAATTAAATACACAAAATTAAAAACCACTAATTGTTTTAATGGAAGATTCACATAGGAAAAAAGACCAAAAAAATTACTTAAAGCAAACAATAAGGCGAAAACAAAGCCAAATTGTAACACCTTCTTTATTGGTGGTTTAGTCGTAAAAACCATAAAGAAAATGTAACCAACTAACGAAGTTAAAAGTAAGAAGCTCAAATATCCAGCTGGAATTAATACTGCTAAATCGTTGAGAGCTTTTAATGCAGTAATATCTTCTTTCCAAAAAGATGAGAATAATGAGGCATGAAACAAAAAGTCGATTCCAATGAATATCAACCAAGTCAATATAATCGAAATAAGTCGTCTTCTATTGGTTATTAATTCAGTCACATCGCATTTTATATAACGGTTTCAGCTATGAGTAGTTGCGTGTCCCGATAGCTATCGGGAAAGCACTAACTTTTATAAGTATACACCAAACTGAAAATCCACGAGTCCCGATAGCTATCGGTATCAGAAGTAGGCGAGAACGGCGCCATTACTTATAGCCATTGTTATGCATAGTTGTTTCTTTAATTTATTCGAGTCTTTTTTAGGCATGAGATAAAACTGGGAACATGCTTTGATTGTTTTTGAAATAATCTAATTTGTCCTTAATTACAAATAGAGTATCTTCTTTTTTTAACAAACTCTTTTGGTAATCGGCTTCATCCAATGGGGTAAATCCCAATATTACTTTTTTAGTAGTTTTATCAGTCATTAATTGAATTACATCGTCTAGTTTAACCCGTTCTTTTGAAAATACATCATTCAAGTATAACGTGTCACCTTCAATTTCTGCAATAATTGCAGCATTGAGTTCTCTCAGGTAGTAAATACTGTTTTTCTTAAATGACAGACAATAAAACATAACTAAAGATGTATTGTTTCGCATTGATATTTTTGATATTGGATTTGATTCGTTTATACTTTTTATCAATAATTCCTTATCATATTTATCATCCATTTTAAGCTTTCTTAATGATGATAAAGTATTAGGAATGTTTAGGGGTTTTGAGTATTGGTATTGATCTACAATTTGGAAATTAAACTTTGGATAGAAATCAAGAACACTGTTGTTTGCAAAAAGATATATAAAATCAGACTGTTCTTTCCATTCGTTTATTACTTGTTCCATAATGAACTTGCTAAGTCCTCGATGTCGGTATTCTTTGTCCGTCATAACAGTACCAATTTGAATACCCAACTTTTTCTCATTTTCGATAATAAACTCAATTTTACTAACTGAAACATTAGATATCACTTTATTATTGTGCAATAATGAATTCGGGATATAATTGTCACCCCAGTAACCATTTAGATACCATTTTTCGAAATTGAATCCAAATGTAGCTTCTGTCAATTTATTAAAACTTGCTCTTATTTCTTGGTCATGTTTAAAATTTCTAGCAAATCCATAAGTAATATTATTGAGTTTTATAAGCTCCATCAATTTTTAATTTTTAGCCTAATTCTCTAAACCTTCCTCTAATTATGCATAACTAGTAATATACATACTAAAATAGTGTTTATCCCAAGACCTTTACCAGATATGAATACCTATTTGGGATCTTTATCCATGATCTAAAATGGGCAATGTGTCTATATTTCGACCTTCATTATATTAAAATTATTCAGCCTAAATACCAGGCATCCGCCAGAAGAAGTCTCGGGCAATAGCCCTTGTGTAACAAATGTTACGCTTACCCCTGCATTTTCAAGCTATATTATCGTCCTTAAGAAAAATATACACTACTAATTTTAGCAACCTAATGATGAAAAAAGACTTTGAAACAAAATTTACAGGATGGGCCTTTCTGATAGCTGCCCTTTTCTTATGGGGTGGTTGGGCCTTATCACCACATCATATTGGCGAATACATAGTGGCTTCAGATTTTGCTCCTATTGGAGAACAAGTCTGGACTTGGATCTGGATGTTCCGCATCCATATTTTTGGATGGGTTATCATGGCCATTGCAATTTTCGCCCTTATGGCGATCACTTTTGAAAAACCATACCGTGTGGTCATTGTCCCCGGTGCCGGAATGGTCATTGCCGGAACCATGACCCTCGCTATTGCATCAGCATTCTATTATAACTTTGGTGCCTGGGGAGTAGGCCAAACAGCAGGAATGTCGGCTGCAGAAATTGATGTATTTATGAACGATATTCTGTACACAAACCAATATGTTACCTGTTTTGTGCGCTTTGGACGCGTATTTTCCGGGGTTGGTTTGGTATTACTCGGTCTTGGTTTGGTAAAATGGAAGATCATCAATGTGTGGCTAGGCTGGTTTACCGCCCTTTTAGGGTTGGCCGCTATGGGCATTGTGATGGGGATACCGGAACACTACGAAATTTACAAACCTGTTTTCCATGTAAAAGTACTATGGTTGCTGCTTATGGGAATTTATATCTTAAAGCAAGGGATCCATCTGCCAAAAACAATATCCAAATAAAATAGAATCCCATTAAATTGGGCACCTAAATAACATGCAAAAATCCCCGATATCAATTGATATTCGGGGTTTTTTTCAAAGACAAAGGGTTAGGGATCATCTACTGTTTAACCCCCGTCCAGGGTGCTGTAAAGGCCCGGTTTGGGCAATAACTGATGCCCTTTAAGCTGCCGTTCTCCAGGTAGCCCGAATGGTAGTAGTCGTTACTGGCATCACTGGTCGTAAAGGCAACATATAATTTGTCCCAATTCTGGTTGATTAGCCCATTTTCAATAGGGCTGCCATAAAAGGTACCCGTAAAAGTATTCCCTTCAATGGCTGTAACTACAAATTTCTGGTAATAGCCTTCTGACTCCGGGGTGGGTCGTAAATCGATGGTCCACTCCCCTATCAACGGATTCGGAGAAGAAGTCGCCATATCTGCCTCCTGTGCACTTATAATCGTTATACACATAGAGATCAGTAAGGCAAGGACATATTGCTTTTTCATATTCAATCTATTTAGCATGTTATTTTGCTTTTAAACTCAAGGCGAAACCACCACCGGGTCTAAGGTTATCGAATTTCCATAAATGATACACTAAATAACAGGAACGAACTATTTCTCCGGCGTTGCTATGGTAATATTCCGATATTCCACCGGACCGTGATCTCCTTGTAGCAATATTGGTCCCGGAGTACCTTCCTTACTATTCAGTGCGCCACCCGTGATCCCAGGGATGATCTGCCGGTATATAATGGTCTCCCCGTTGGCAACAATAGTAACCCGGCGGCCCACCAACGTTATATCATAGCTTTGCCATTCTCCTGCCTTCTTTGCTGCATTTTCATTGGGTGTTAAAAAACCATATACGCCACCCAGGTATATGGAGGAAGGTTTTTTACCATAGCTGTCCTCTACCTGAACCTCATAGCGCCCACGAAGGTAGATACCAGAATTTGAATGTTCCGGATAACGGAATTCAATATGAAGTTTAAAATCCATAAACTCTTCTTCGGTCATAAGGTTGGCTCCGGAAGAAGGATTTGTTAGAACACCATCTTTTACAAACCATTGATTTGCCATACTACCGGGTGGTGTTGTCCACCCATCAATGGCATTTTCTTTTAAAAGTGCTCGTGGTTTGGACCATTTTGCAGGTTCTGGTGTAAGCAACTCTGGTGCCCTTGCTCCTCTAAACACGTGGGGTTTGCCAAATGGATCAATAAGATTGCCTTCCATTGCACCTTCGTTCACTGTTCCGGTAAGATGTAAATAATGCGTTCCATCCCATTGTGGCGGAATGCTGAAGTTAAACACGTTTTCTTTAAGATGCACTTCAGAAATAGGCCTGGCGCTACCTGAAACACCAACAAAATGACCTACCAGGGCCTTACTGCCAGATTGCTTGACCTCCAGCCAGGCGGAAAGCCATTTGTCTCCATCCTGCACTTCCAGGTCCCAGTGGCCGATTACTTCAGGAGGATCCTGAGCGGTTATTGTAATGGAGCCAAAAAGGAATGAAATAAATACTATTTTTTGCAAAAGACGGTAGAAGGTTTTCATATAATAGATACTTTTTTGATCTATCGATAAATATAGAAAATAAATACATACTCTTGTAAGCAAGCAATTGCAGTTAGTTAATTTGAGTGCGCTTGTATAAAATATATAGTTATTGCTCCGTAAGGTAATATCTAAACTCATAGAAGTACAGTAAAATCCAGGACGTAATCACCTAAATAGAACTGTTAGAACATGAAGGCATCTACTCATATGTAAACAACCACATTCCTGTCTGCTTTGATGTTTTGTAAAACTTTCTAATAATTTCATTATCAATATATTAAGACTTATGTAACCTAAGTTACACACACCGCAAACAATGACTTTCATCAGTATTTTAAGTATTTCTTGCCACTACCTTTATCCTATTCTAAACAACCGCAACCCGGGTACTCAAGGAAGAGTTCCTTATGGTATGAAAGGGTTGCCTAATGAACATTTCAATGAAAAACTATCTGGTTACTTTCGCCTTTTCACTCTTTGCTACGGCTGCCTTTTCACAGGCAGGGCACATTATGCAAGGGGTTGGTTCTGTAAACATGTCTATGGGTGGGGCGGCCACCGGACAACCCCTTGATATTTCAGGGGCACTACAATGGAATCCGGCAGCAATATCAACCTTTGATGATAAGATCTTAAAGTTTGATATAGGTTTGTTCTTTTCTTCACCCGAATTGTCTTCTTCTTTACCGGCTGGTATGCTTGGGCCTGGAGCTCCTTCAGTTAGTGGTTCAACACCAGATGATAGAGGTGTATCTCCTTTGCCTGCATTGGCAATGGTTTGGGGAAAAGAAGGTAGCAAACATACTTTTGGTGCTTCAGCATTTGGTATCAGTGGGTTTGGTGTTACATTTCCTGAAGAAGCAAATAACCCGTTAAGTGGAAGTTTCAATCCGATGGTAAGTTCAAATCCTATTAACTATCCACAAGCAGCTATGGGATTTGGCCGTATAGAATCTGATTATATGTTGTTACAAGTAGGTTTGTCTTATGCATATGAAATATCTGATAAATTTTCTATTGGCGTGCAACCAAATATTGACTATGCGGCTTTAGAATTAGCACCTAATCCTACAGCAAGCCCAACAATGGCAGGATATCCAACCACAGATAAAGCTTCAGCCATTGGTTTTGGAGCCCAGTTCGGATTATTCTATGATAGCGGACTCGGATTAAAACTAGGAGCATCTTATAAAACAGCTCAAAAATTTGGAGAATTTGAATTTGAAAACACTTATTTAGATAATAGTACTGCTACAAACAATTTTCAAATGGATTATCCGGCTATTTTCTCTCTTGGTTTTGGATACTCAACGGGGGATGTTGATTTAGCTCTTGATTTTAGAAGAGTAGATTATGAAAACACAGAAGGTTTTTCTGAAACTGGATGGACTCAAACAGCATCTGTAGCCGGATTTGGTTGGGAAAATATATCAATCTTATCGGCAGGACTTCAATACAAAGGAATTAACAAACTACCCCTGCGTTTTGGTTATACCTATAGTTCAAACCCTATTCCGGAAGAAATAACATTTTTTAATATTCCGGCAACTGCAATAATTAAAGATGCATTCCAGTTCGGGTTGAGCTATGAAGCAAGTGACAAGCTATCTTTAGATGCTGTTTTCCATTATGGATCGAGTGGAGACCCCACTTCCGGACCCATATTGAATCCTCAGTTCATTACTAGCGGCAACCCTTACGGAGCAATCCCCGGAAGCGAAGTCTCCTATGAAATGACGACCTCCATGATCATGGTAGGGGCCAGTTATACCTTTGGCAAGTAAGCAACTGACTCAATATTGACTTTTAATAGCCAGAGAAAGCGATACCGCAAAAACGGTATCGCTTTTTGGGATAGTACATAGAAAACTTAGTAGATTAAGAAAACGATATGTCTACTATGGTCCATTTCATTACCTTTAGGGCAACCTAACTCAATATGAAAAAGCGACTTCGCGCTCTGTTATTACTATGTGTAATCCTTCCGCTTGCCACCCTGCTTATCTGTGATGCCATTATAGACAAAGGCGCTAAAGGAAAGACCTTTTATAGTGTACAACAACTGCATAAAAACAGAGTTGGTATTGTGTTGGGGACTTCGAGCCGACTTATACAGGGAGGAAACAATCCTTACTACACTAACCGTATAGCTGCCACTATTGCTCTCTATAAGGCGGGAAAGATAGATATGGTGTTGGTGAGCGGGGATAATGCTACCAAATATTATAATGAGCCAGACACTTTTAAAAAAGACCTTATTTCCGGAGGTATCCCGGAAGACAAAATTATTCTGGATCCATCTGGCCTGCGTACCCTGGATTCCATGGTACGGGCTAAAGAAGTTTTTGGTCTGGACAGCGTAACGGTCATCTCACAAAAATTTCAGAATGAGCGGGCTATTTTCCTGGCCCAAAAGAAAGGCCTGTATGCCATTGGGTATAATGCCAAAGATATTGAGGGCTCCCAGGGTTTAAAAGTACAGATACGCGAATACTTTGCACGAGTAAAGGTTTTTATAGACCTTTTACTTAATACCCAACCCCTATCCAATGGGGATAAAATTGCCATCCCCTAAACAGAATTGCACAAAATATTCTACTTTAGAGCAGCAATTCGTATATGCCAAGCATAAAAACCTTAGTAAAGAATTTAGGACCCGGCTTGCTCTTTGCCAGCATGGCTATTGGCACCTCTCATTTAGTGCTCTCTACCAAGGCCGGAGCCCAATACGGATGGGTGATGGTGATCCCAATTATCCTGGCAAATATTTTAAAGTACCCGTTTTTTGAGTTTGGGATCCGTTATACCACGGTGACCAACACCTCCCTTATTGAAGGCTACCGAAACCGGGGAAAAGGGTATCTCTGGCTATATACTGTTATTACCTTAGTAACTACTTTTACTATATTGGCAGCCTTGTATGTAGTTACAGCCGGACTCTTTATAAACCTCTTTAAAGTAACTGATATCTCTGTGAGTACCGTGGCACTTGGGCTTTTTATGTTTATCTCAGCAGTGCTGATCATTGGGCGTTATAGATTCCTGGAACTCTCCTTAAAATTTGTGGTTTCTATATTGTTCATTGCCTTGTTAGTCACCACCATATTAGTACTCTATAAAGGGCAGGTAGACCCCGTTCCTAATTTTGTACCTACACCTATTTTTAATGAAGTAGGAATTTTATTTTTAATAGGCCTCGTAGGCTGGATGCCCACCGCTGTGGAGGCCAGTAGCTGGATAAGCCTATGGACGCTGGAGAAACAAAAAGTAACTAAAAGAAGGCTGCCCCTAAACGAGGCATTGCAAGAATTTAATTCGGGCTACTATATGACGGCCCTGTTGGCCATCTTCTTTTTGATCATCGGCTGGATGACACTATATGGCACACAAACAGAGCTAAGCGGTAATGCAGTGACATTTGCAGACCAGGTGGTGCAATTGTTCACTACTCATATTGGGAAATGGGCTTATATCTTTATTGCAGTTTCGGCCTTTGCTACCATGTTCAGCACCTGTATGACCGCCCACGATGCCATTGCCCGTGTAAGTCTTGACATTTTAAAACACCTTACGCCTGTCCATAAGGACTTCTCCGGGAAAAAGTATTTTGCTATTGGCATCATAGGCCTCGCGGTGGTGAATTATGTGGTCTTAACAGCCTTTGGAGCTAATATGGGTACTTTGGTAGCTCTGGCTACCTTTATTTCATTTGTAATGGCGCCCATTGTGGGGTATATGAATCTAAAGAATGTGATGAGTACAGATCTGCCGGCCAGTTTTCATCCGAAAAAAGGGCTGCAATACCTCACCTATGCGGGCATTGTCTTTCTCTCGTTATTTGCGCTCTATTATTGCTGGATGATCTTGTTCTAGAAAAGCAGATCATAGTTGAGCACCACTATTAACTGCCGTTCATTCTTTTTATGGAAAGTATCTAAACAGAATACACCGTTGGTACAGTTATTCAATAACTTATCTTCCCCATACCCAATAGAATACAAGATGTTGGAGGTTGATACCCCATGGGTTTCCAAATAGTTTTTAATGGCATCGGCCCTGCTTTGAGAAAGCCTGAAATTAGTGGCGCCACCCCCTCTGCTATCCGTATGCGATTCTATCCGCAATTGCATTTGAGGAAACCTGCTCACAGCATCTACGACCTTTTCCAGTTCTGCAGCAATTGTTTCGGTGATCTTACTTTGGCCTTTATCAAAATAGAATTTGTTGAGTTTTAGTACGGTCTGTCCTTCAGTTTCTTCAACCAGGTCGTCTACTCTGGCAATGCCCATATTAAAGGCCATGTTCTGTAATTGTTCCAGCGCTTCTCCGGTATATGTGTCGGAAAAGATAGAATGACGATCCTTGGTTGCCTGAATTGTGATGGTCTCCTGCCATGGCACTTCAATTCTGAAGGTGCCATCTTCATTTGTGACCATTTGTTTTAAGAGATTACCAGCTTGATCAAGGAGCCTTACTTCTGCCTGCGCAATTCGATCATTGGTAGTGAGGTTTAACACACTGCCATTTAGGGTAAATGTCTTGATCCCTGGTTTATCTTTTATGATAAAGCCATAGATATCGTCATTTCCCTTCCCACCGGGGCGGTTAGACGAGAGATACCCAATTAGGCTATTATCCTGGTAGTTTTTGATGATAAATCCAAAGTCGTCTTTCTCCGAATTCAACCCTTTTCCCAGATTTACAGGGATGCTGTAAATATTATCTTCCAGGATCTCAGATTTGTAGGTATCCATCCCACCAAGCCCATAAAAAACATCGGAGGCAAAGTACATGCTTCCCTCAAAGATATAGGGAGCTATTTCGTTCCCGGGAGTATTGATTCGCGGTCCCAGGTTTATAGGTGATGACATAATAAGACCATTGTTGGTATAGACGTAATAAATGTCTGTCCCTCCCAGACTATCCTCAAAATTAGCGGCAAAATAGAGTTTGCCAGTATCGGCATCATAAAATGGATAATAGAACGAAGTACTCAGATCTTTGAGCAGGAAACGAAAATTGCCACTGCGATCAGTAGATCCAACGGCCAATGAATTCTTCCCATTCTCATCAAAGATCAGGTTGCCATTTTCTTCATTCGAACGTATATAAAACACAGCGTCGAGTGCTTCCGAATAATAGGGAGTTCCCTGGTGATATGCAAAATTAGGAATGCCCTTAAAGGGTCTTGTGGTTACAATATCTCCTTTTACATTAAGTCTCGCCACAAAAATATCCAGGTAGGATTCCCCTGAAGGTTCATAGGTCTCTTTAGCATCAAGGCTACGGGCACTGGTAAATAAAAGTTGATCGCGATAGAAAGATGGTGCAAAATCAGCTTGGGAGCTATTGTCATTTACATTGAAAACTGCCGGAGCTATAGAAGAATTATCAACTGTGTTACGCAGCTCAAAATTAAAATTGGCATTCTCCACTAATTCCGGGGTAAAGGCAGAAGGATTGGTACTTAGAAAAGCACGTGTGCTTTCAATACCCTTGGTGACCTTCATCGCCAGTAGCATCTTATTAAGATGATAGCCCGAAAGAACTGAATCTTTAGAATAGACCTCTAAATAAGTGTTGGTAGCCCTATCATAATTATTGAGTTTCAGATAGGATTCTGCCAGATTTAAATATTGTTGCGTATTCAGGGGCTTTGTCTTCGCTTCCTTCAGGTACTCTCGGATGGCTCCCTGATACTGATATTCAAAGAACAAGACATCGCCTTTGGACAGTCCTTTCTGGCCCAGGGAAATTCCGGAGACAAATAAGCACAGTAAAAGGATAAAGTGTTTCACTCTCATATCATTTACATTAAAAAAACCTGGGACTATCAATTTGTTTTGGTTGACCCTTTCTACTTTTTGTTTTAGTGGTTTTGGTTCTGTTACCTCCTCCGCCCAGGAAGAATTTAAGAATAACCTCATGGGAACCTTGGTTAAATTGGCCTAAAGAGGTGGTATTATAATCATAAGAATATCCTAAGAACATCCCATTGCCTATTTGAAAGCCTGCCAGACCACTTACTGAATTATCTATTCGGTAGCCCGCGCCTAGAGTAAAGACATCATTAAATAGGAAATTAGCAGATATATCTAACCGAAATGGTAAGCCTTCAAAATAAGTAGCCAATAATGCAGGCTTAAATTTTAATTGATCACCCATCTCAAAAACCACTCCGGTAATAAAATTAACTTGTATCTGGTCATTAAAAAATGCTTCAACTTCTTCATCTTTGTTTAAACCCGTTAAAAAATTAGGTACGGAAGCGCCAAGATACCAATCTTGCCCATATAGAAACATACCCGCCCCTGCTGTTGGATAAAATTTATTAAAAACCGTATTGGAAAGCAAGGGTTCATTTGGATTTTGAAAATTCCCTTTTGTAAAATCTATATCGAGGATACCTCCTCCCGCATCAATCCCAAAAGATAAATAAGTATCAGCAGATAGGTTGACCTGAAAGGAATAGGCCACGTCAAAATATGTTTGGCTGGTTGGTCCGAATTGATCGCTAACCACATTAAAACCAATACCATTCTTACCATTTCCCAAAGGAATATTTGCCCCAAATCTCAAAGTACGTGGCGCACCGTCTATATCAATCCATTGTGCCCGGTACAAGGCAGCAATCTCTGCTTTGTCTACTGAACCAACATATGCAGGGTTAAAGCTCCCTATATTGTACATGTATTGAGTATACTGTGGTTCTAACTGAGAATACCCCATAACCGTGCACAGCAGCAGGCCGGCTATAAAATAAACTCTAATTATCCTTTTGTGAGCCATCATCATTTATCGTAGTATTTGGATCCATCCCGTGCGAACTTCATCAATTCCTTCGGCTCCCAAAATATAATAATATGTGCCTTTTGGTAAATTCCCATTCTTTCCAACACCATCCCAGGTATTGTCATAGTTGGTTGCAGAGAAGACACTATTGCCATAACGGTCAAAGATCTCTAAGAAATTATTAGGAAACAATTCTATACAATTCACCACAAGGAAATCATTAATCCCATCGCCATTTGGCGAAAATTGATTAAACTCCAGACCGCAATTATCCGGAATTTCCGGACTGGCTTCAATATCTACAAAGGATACATTATTATCTGAATTGTTGTCTAGAGGTACAGAGGCGTTCAAGGAAGCAGTATTCCTCAATGTGACAAAACCTGTAAGATCTTCCGATATCCTGACAATTAAAATAAGAGTTGCACTTTCACTATCTAATAATTCAGCGATCTGCCATAGACCACTAAAAGGATCGTATGTTCCCAAAGATTCGGTATGCGAAACATAGGTAAAATTAGCATCGAGTATGTCTTCAATTTCAATATCAATAACCCTATCTGTAGTTAAATTACTCACATCAATAGTAAAAATAACTTGTTGCCCCGCAAT
>NZ_CAMYKH010000059.1 GCF_947258935.1 uncultured Muriicola sp. | reverse complement strand
CAGATATGGGATTATAAAAACCATATCGACCCGTATTATGTAAAAGTAAATTACGTTTACAGCACGTTTATGATTTTATATCAGAGCAAATTTTGATTACTTGACTCGCCAATACGCCATCTCGCAAGTAATTACAAACATCCTAAGGATCTTTGTAATAAACTGCGTATGTCACAACCGTTGTACTGAATGCTACTTTAACAGCCCTATATTTGCTTTTTAAAAACACTTAGATTCCACATTGCCATTTTAGTTGTAATAAGATATGTCATTTAAAAAGTTGCATCCCCACTTACTGGAAAGATTAGAAATATTTTCCATAGAAAATCCTACGCCTTTTCAAAAAAAGAGCATTCCTGTTATAAAAAGTGGCGCTAATGTATATTGCACGGCTCCCAAAGACAGTGGAAAAACTACAACTCTAATACTTACTACCCTTCAAAAACTGAAGTGTGAGGCTGAGGGAAAAGCCCCAAGAGCCATTGTACTGGTTGAAAATAAAGAAAAAGCACTGGAATTATACGCTGCGTTTTTGACATACACAAAGTATAGTTCACTAAGAGTCTATGTAGGATATTCCCAGCTGCATATTGATGTTCAAAAGTCGGAGATATTTGAAGGTATAGACATCCTAATTACCACGCCAAGATCCTTACACAAATTGTTTTTATTAAATGGCGTAAATACTGCCCAATTAAAGATATGTTCTATAGATGATGGGGATTTTCTACTACAAAAACCGGAGTATACCGCCATGCTTGCGATTACCCAAAGCATAAAAAAATGTCAGTATGTATTATATTCAGAACGTTTGCATCCAAGGCTGAAACGCTTTGAGGAGTACTTTATGGAACGTGCACATTATGTTGGAAAAGCAAAGGAATAATTTCTATCCTATTCATTAGTAACCCTATTCCTCGAAACAAGGAGATAAGTGATTTCCTATACTATAGATACACGGATCTTTTTCTTTTTCAATCGTGAATTATTTAATTTTTCGACCAACTCATTGGCAATCGACACCGGCACGGCAACAAAGGCACAATCTTGTTTTAGTTCAATTACACCTAATTGGTCTTTGTTGATTTCGCCTTGTTTAAAAAACAGTCCGGCGATATCCCCCTTGGAGATTTTATCTTTTCTCCCCCCGGAAATAAACAAGGTTTCCCAAAATTGTGACTTAACAGGTGCTTTATTTGAAATGTTTATCGGCTTCTCATTTTTTATAAACCCGGGTAAGCGTCCCTTTGCCCAATGCAAAACATAGGCCGTGCCTTTAGAATTTACCCGTGCTGTTCTGCCATTTCTGTGCGTAAACTCTTCTACAGTCCTGGGCAGTTCATAATGAATAATATAGTTCATTTCCGGTATGTCTATTCCCCTGGCTGCCAAATCAGTGGCGATAAGCACCAGACAGGTACCGTTTCTAAATTTTATTAAAGAGCGTTCTCTGTCTCGTTGCTCCATCCCACCAGAAAAACAAGCATAGGTAATGCCGTGTTTCTCCATATACCCACTTACCAAATCAATGCTTTCTCTTAAATTACAAAAAATGATGCCACGTTCATTGCCAATATGTTGTAACAAATCTACCAGGGTTGACAACTTATTTTTATCTGCAGCAACTACTATTTTAATGGCTAGTTTAGATTCATTTTTGTCTTTTAGATAATTGATTGTCAAAGGTTTATCTAACCTCACAAAACCTGGTACTTGAACCCCCATAGTGGCAGAAGTCAGAATACGTTTGTTTACGTGAAGTAGTTGACTAATGATCTCACTCATCTCCTCCTCAAAGCCTGTTTCCAGTGACTTATCAAATTCATCTAATACCAGTGTTTTAATGCTGGTTTTTAAAAAACGGCCACTCCTGAAATGATCTGCAATTCTGCCCGGAGTTCCTATTAAAATAGCCGGAATATGTTTTAGTTCAATTTTATCTTTAGACATGGGTCGGCCTCCATAAACGGCATTTATCTTAAACCCTGATCCCATATTTCTGACTACTTGTTCAATTTGTATAGCCAGTTCCCGGGAAGGTACCAGGATCAATGCCTGTACTTGAGTACATTCCGGATCCAGTGATTCAATAATAGGCAATAGAAAAGCTAAAGTCTTGCCTGTACCCGTTGGGGAAAGGAGTATGGTATTCGTTGTTTTATTAATAACCGAAATAGCTTCTTCCTGCATCGGATTCAATGCAGCTATTTTTAACTTCTCTAAAATATCTTGTTGTTCTCTAATGCTATTAGCCATAAGGATTACTTCTTTAGGGAAGTGGGTGTTTGTGAATGTGCTGCACTCTTTTGTGATAAAGTGTCTGCTATTACTTTTTCTATCAATTCTTCTTTCGTTAAATGATGGAACAGGATTTTTATTTTTTCTTTAGTTTCATTGGAAACAGTTCGGTTAGGCTTTGTCTTAAAAACTTTTTTAGCCCACAACACCAAATTAGTTTCCTCCCTTTTTTCAGGGTTTTGCTTTTTAATTTCACTGAAAACAAGTCCTAACTCTTTTTCAAATTCAGGAATTTTGTTGAGTTCTTCTTCTTGTATGACACTAAGGGAGAGCCCCTCTGCTCCTGCCCTGGCCGTTCTGCCACTTCTGTGCACATAGGCTTCATAGGTGTCTGGCAGGTGGTAATTAACAACGTATGAGGTTTCCTTTACATCAATACCTCTAGCTGCCAGGTCGGTAGCTATAAGAATATCTATAAATCCTTCCCGGAATTGCCCCATGATCCGGTCGCGTATTCCCTGAGATAAACTGCCGTGAATAGCGCCAGATGAGATTTTGTTGATGGCGAGTTTCTTTGCCAATTTATTTACCGCTGCCTTGGTTCTGCAGAAAATAATGCCTCGCTCTCCTTCTTTGGCATTGAGAAAGTGAAGCAATACTTCTAGTTTTTCTATGGGGTCAACAACCACGTATTGATGCGTTATCCCCTGGTGCCCCATCTGTGCCATATTTGCTTCCAGATGCACCACGTGTTTTGACATAAAATTCTGAATCAATTGTTTCACAGTGCCGGGCATGGTGGCCGTAAAGAGTATGGTTCTACGCGATTTTGGAATTTCCGAAACAATGATATCCAGATCTTTCTTCAAGGCACTTACCATCTCATCTGCTTCATCTAACACTAAATATTTTATGTTTTGAATGCTGACAGCTTTCCGCTGAACTAAGTCAATTAATCGCCCCGGCGTTGCCACCAGAATATGTGTAGTTTCTTTTAAACGTTCAATTTGAGGTTTAATGGGAATGCCTCCACAAACGGAAGCAACAGATATAGCTGGAGAATGAGCCGCGAAAGACAGCAAATTCGTATAAATTTGGTGCCCTAATTCTCGCGTAGGTGCCAGAATAACGACCTGTACCTCCGCATTAGCTGTATTGATCAATTGTAGTAAAGGCAGACCGAAGGCCGCAGTTTTGCCTGTGCCTGTTTTGGCCAATGCAACCACATCTTCTTTTTGATGTAATAGCACCGGAATTGTTTTCTTTTGAATATCTGTGGGTTCGGAAATATGCAAATCGGCTAAGCTTTGAAGAAGCTGTTTGTTAATTCCTAAATCGGCGAACTGTTTTGACATAAAATAGATTTTGGCAAATATAGGTACATGAAGCCCGGGAATCGTATTTATGTAGCGCTTCGTGAATTGGGTTCTTGCAAAATTTGCTATATTTAATAGCATTAAGTAGATAATACGCGTTTACTTAATTTTATAAACCCTAAAACATTCATTATTATGAACCGTTTAAAAAAATTCAAGTTCACAGCCTTGGTGGCTCTTTTGTTCCTTTTTATAGGAGCCGGTGCTATGAGCTCCTGCCGGGATACCAAGAAGAAAGAAGACACTGAAATGTCTGAGGAACATGCCGAAAGTGAAGAACATCCAGAAGGTGAAGAACATCCTACGGAAGAAGGCGAAGAGCATCCTACCGAAGAAGGTAGCGAACATCCTGAAGGCGAACATCCTACCAAAAAGGATTCTGTGGGGAGTTAATGGCTTAACCCATGTTTACATGGCCTGCTCCGCCTTCCTTCGAAAAGAAAAAAATGTTTTTGGGAAGGCAGGGGTATTTCCTATTTCCATAACCGGATATGCAAGAAAGTTGATAGGTCCGCCCTGGGGTCCCGGGTCCAAATGCAGATCCCGTCCCTGAGTAAATTCTATTCGATTCGCCGGGTGCCGGCCAAAATAGTAAGTAGCCAGGGCCGTATATTTATTGGCTTCACTGATATCTACAGGCCACCATTTCCCTTCGGCATAAAATTCTGCCCAACAGTGATAGCCATCAATACCTCCTTCGTCTCTGTCTGAGGGAATGGAGGCACCTACCGCAAAGCGCGATGGAATGCCCGCAGATCTGGCCAGCGAAATAAACAACGAATGGAACTCCGTACAGTTGCCGGTTAAGGCATCGCAGGCGTAGACCGAATCCCCGGTGCCGTAGGTCCCTGCCTTTATATATTTCATAGTATCTATAATATAATCATACAGGGCCCTGGCCTGCATAATGGTGCCTTCTTTGTGTTTATCCCCAATAATGGAATCGGCCAGCACCTGAAAGCGGTCCCCTACGGGCATCAGTAAATTGGCATTGAGGTATCTGGCTACGTCCGCTTCGTCTTCATAGGGGTGTTTCTCCTGCCGTACTACATCGTAGAGCAGTTCCACTTTTTTACCGCTCTCCTCAGGGCTTAGTTCCATATACAAAACGGAATTGCCGTGATAGGTTTCTGTAAGCATCTTATGGGCCACCGGACTTTTAATTTCTTTAATCTCGATCTGTTGAAATCGATCACTTTGTGGTACCGGTATCCAAATTTTTGCAGCTTCTGTGATCTCCGGGAGGGTTACTTCATAGCTAAATTCAAACTGGTCCTCCCCTTCTTTAATGCCTAGCAGATCATTGGAGGCGCTCTCCAACGGCAAACGGTACCAGGTCTTGTCCTTCCGTTGTTTCCAGGTATAAAATGGCTTGCCGTTAAGTTTGTGCAGCGTTGTTTCGGTTACCGTCATGTTTCCCGGATCGCCTTCCAGGAAAAAATCCACATCATAGACATCCCCGCTTACATCAGCCAGGTCTACACAGGCAAAATGCCGTTGTGGCCCCAGGTTAGACAGGTATTCTGTATGTACGCGTACTAATTGCAGTCGTAATTCCTGGTCTTCAGTACTCAGATTAAAATACCCACCCCCCTCTGCTACTTTTTTATCAATATTGGCTTTAATGCCGGCCTCTATATCTGCGGTAACTACCTTGGGGACGGTATTGGCTGCAAGCTCTTTTTCTTCTGTTTTTTGCTTCGCACCATAATTGCAGGAAATAAGCGTTGCAAATACAAAGGCAAAAATAATTCGGAATTTTTTCATGCTGTGAACTAATTAATGGCGGTATGAATTTACGAAACTAGATATGGAATAAGGGATTCAGGCTACAACTATTTTGGGAATATGGTTTATGAATATAAAATACCCGAAAATCAAGTGCCAGAGTGCAAGCCAATGAACATTTAATGTATTATTTCAATTCTTTTATCTTGTTACTGACTTCGCCGCCCAATTGGTGATGGTTTCCAAATAGCCCTCCTGATAGAGCCAGCCTTCATAAGGGCCATCTTCCAAACCCCATTTAAAAAGATAGTGACTAGCCTCCGGAAACACTTTTAGCTGGATATCTTTTTGGTTTGTTTGCCTGAACACTTTTAGAAAATCTACAACCTCCTGGGTTGGAATGTTTTTATCCTTCCCTGCCATTACGTATAGCATAGGCAGGTCTATCTTTTCTAAAAACGGTAAAGGATCATACCCAAAATTAAACCCTCGTGCTGCATATTTTAAGGAGTCGTATGCCGCCAGTTCCTTATACTGAAACCATTTTCCTAGTCGTTCATCACCATGCGCTTCTTTTAGTCTTGCGTTGATCTCTTCTCGCTCCTCACCTTTGGCTAGCGCAGGGTCTTTGGATACCGCAATATAATACTGCCATATCTGTCTTGTAAGTGGCAGGATATCCTCCATTATTTCCATTTCAGTAAAACCTTCGGTAAGCGCATCCATTTTAACTTCATGAATTACGGTATTTTCAAAAGAAAGAGGAGAACTAACACGGTTAATTATAAATTTTATGTGCCTGTCTAAAAAAGCCAGTTCCGGAGTAAACCATCCGGATTCACTCACGCCCATAAGACCAATATTTTGTTGGTCTATGTCTTGTTGGTTTCTTAAGAAATTGATGGCTGCATAGGCGTCATTGACAAGATCTTTATAGGTAAAATAATCATAGTTGAACCCATCATTTCCCGAACCTCTTTTGGTGTATACCAGCACGGCAAAGCCCTTTTCTAAAAAGGCATTGGCGTGGAATCTAAAAAAAGCCTTGTTATGATGTTGGTGGCTCCCTCCTGCCCCATGAAGCAGGATAATGGCCGGATGTGGCCCAGTAGTATCGGGTTTTAGCAGCAAGCCTCTGAGCTCAATATCTGATGTAAAATAAATTTCCTGTTTTACACCCCGGAATTGGGCTTTATAGAAATAAAAGCCAACTAATAGCACCAGAATACCAAGGGGAACCCAAAACCATTTGGATGTGATTACTTTTTTCATTGATTGTTTGATTGATGAATATTATAATGTATTTCCTATTTTTTTGAGTTCTAGCCAGTTCTAACTGGCTATTCTTTTGATTTGGACACCTCCATTGTCTGTAACATTTCCCTTGCATGAACCCCTATAGCTCCTTCCGGATCAAGGGCGATGGCTTTGTTGTATAATTCCACTGCCTTGGTTGTGTCTCCTGATTTCCAATAGGCTTCAGCGAGACTATCCCAGGCGTTGGCAGATTTGGGGAAAAGTTCAGTGTTTAGTTTAAAAATAAAAAGGGCTTCCTCGAACTGTTTTGACGACATCATAGCGTACCCTGCCTTGTTAAATTCCCCTTCAAAGTCGAAAAACTTATAAGAGGGATCTTTTAGCATCCTTGCTGCCTCTGGCTGTATTTGATCATACTTACCATTGGTAAACAAAGTGGTGAAATAGTTCATAGGGTCCACTATAAAATTAGTATCAGAATACGCCAGGGCCGCTTCTAATGCCGGATCCTGATTGGTACGGTATTGTTCAAAGGTAAGTCCGGTTGCGATATGAGGGTATAGCGCAGGCCTGTTCTCCCACTGTGGTTTGTCTTGCCACCAGGCAAAGGACATATAGGCATTTAATTGCGTATTTGGCAGGGTAACCGGACTATTATCCCCATAAAAATTGATGTTCTCCGCGGTAGGCTCGCCTACGAAGATGGCATTGGTATACGTATGCAATTCATTTACCAGATTCTGGCAGGCAGAAAAGGTCCTGCGCCCAATGATGACCATAAATTTCCCGGGTTTGTTTATCTTACTGGCAATGACCCCGGTGACCACTGGTTTGTTTTTATAATTGTTCCCACCCCCGTTTAAACGGACATCCAGGATGAGTTTATCTACCTCATTCTTGTCTATAAAATCGAATACCTCCGCATAGAATTCCGGAATAGACTGTAAGGAATCATCTTGTATCTGGCTTTGACGAACGTATACGGTTTTTTTATCCTCTAGGTATTCATAATAATAGATCTTCTCCAGATTTTTTAGGTATAAGGGAGTTTGGGTAAGGTCGCGCGACTCCAGCCATTCCGCACCGGGCACCACCATTCCATACTGCCTCGCTGGTCTATTAAAAGGGACTGCTTCTAGCTGTTGTTGAAACTTCATTCCGTCTTTTTCCAGGAAAAATTCTATGGAAGTAGACATCTCCTTAATCACTCCCTGGGCATGTAAAAACTCCGGGAAATTAAGGTAGTGGAGCCCGTAAGCCTTCAAATAAGAGTCATTTTCTGCCGGAACTACCGGACGCATTGCCTTTAGAACATCTTTTACAGGCATCCCTTCTATTGCCAATAGTTTTGCCCCTAAAATATTTGGATAGTCTTTATGTACCCCTTGAACAAAGATGCCGTCATCGTATTCGTAAAGTACTACTTGTAACTGATGGATAGGTATTTTCTCCTCCCAATACCCCAGAATAGTATGCCCGTATTCGAACATGGCTACCAAACGGGCCAGACCTACCAGCACCTCATGGTCTGCCAATTGAGGGATGGCCTGGTATAATTTCTCTACCTCTGCATCAAAATCCTCTGCTGTGGTCTTTTTAAATAGGAAAGGGAAATCTTTATGGACCGTTTTCTGAAGAAAGCGAATGTCTTCCCGGTATTGTTCTGTTGTAAAGGTAATTTGTGCACTTAGGGCAAAGAAAATAAAGAATAGGAATACATTGCACAATGCATTCTTAATGGGTAGGCGGGTAATTACCATGGCAGTTAAGTTTCGTTATACTCATTATATAATAGGACAACAAACGGATCCAAATGTTACACTTTTAGCATAATTCTACCCTACTTTCTCCAAACCAATTTTTTTAAAGATTTACAGATGGGTGGCTGCTGTGAGCTGCATAGGTTTTTAATCTGTCAACATCTTGGGATTCGGGTAATTGTCCGATTGGTCTTCGATCCGTTCATCGAGGCAGACGAAATCTTTTTCCAACAGCAGGTGTAAGCTGTTATTATCTAAAGCTACAGTGGTTTCGAACCCCACAGTTTCATTGGAATCCCATCCCTTAATTTTCTGATCGCTAATGTTTATAAGAATGGTATGATCCTTATAATTGGCTTCCAAAGATTCCATCTTCTTGCTTTGAACGGCATATTTGAATACCTGATCTCCAATATGCGTGATCTCTTCTATATATCCTTTTTTACATAAGGTTTCCACCTCTGTTTTGGTAAGTCGGAACCTAATGGAATCTCCTTTTATTCTAATTTTCATGATAACAATAGCTTTTGATCCTAAAGTTACAATTAATTCAGTTTTACTTGAGGAACATATTATATTTAATAAGAGATGATAACCCCGCAAAATCTTGTAAAACGAGTATCTTGCCAGCTGAATGAGAATAGTCATCACTCTGCGGATTCTATTAGTTACAGGTATGCTGCTTGGAGGTAGTCTGTCTCTGGTTGCCCAGGATTATATAGACCTTGCTACCTTTTCTTATACCACTGCACTTAACAGATCTTTTGAAGATACGCCAGATGATAAGGCCATTCAGGAATGGAATTTGAATCTCGATTTCCCTATAGTTTTGGATCCAAAGAACGCATTGATCACCGGAATTACGGCGGGAAGCATTGGATTAGGCCTTTACCCCTCTACCATGCCCAGGACAACTCTATATGCCCTTAGTTTGAGATTAGGATGGAATACCATTTATTCTGAACAATGGAGCGGGACCTATCTGCTTATTCCCAAGGTTGCCTCCGATTTTAGTTCGGGATTTTCTAGAGGAAAACAGCTGGGAGCCATTGGTTTGCTGACAAATACTAAAACAAACCGACTAAAATACACCTATGGTCTCTATCTTAATAGAGAGGAATTTGGGTTGTTGGTAGTACCCATTTTTGGGATCTATTATAAAAGTGCAAACAACCTTTTTGAGGCCAATGTTTTGTTGCCTGTAAAAGTGGATCTGAATTATGAACTTAGTGCTACTACCTCGGCCGGACTCCGGTTCGACGGCTTGGGAACGAGTTATGATATTCAAAACCCCGGTTTTAGTGATCACTATGTTACCAGGGCTTCTAATGAACTATATGTGTATGGGCAGCTAAAGCTCACACCCTCGCTTCTATTGCGAGCCAAAATTGGCCATGCCTTCTTTAGAAATTACAAGGTGTACGATTCGGACGATACTATTGATTTGTCTCTGGTAGGTATCTTCTTCGGGGAAGACAGAACAATTTTGAACAGTGATGTTGGTGATGGGTTTCAGTTTAAAACAGAATTGGTCTACCGCTTTGATCTGTCGAAAAAGCAGAAATAATCTGTACTTTTAGGTAAATTCCTTTTAATGAAAAATCTGATAAGAGCCATTGTAGCCGGCATTGGTGCCAAAAAAATTGGCGGTGGTCGTTGCGGGTGTATAGGTACTGTGGTGGTCTTTCTTATTTTGTATTGGCTGCTGGGATACGTCTTTAAGGTATTCTAAGGTTTAATACTTCAGAATCCGCTACTTTTGCGGGATGAAATTAAAAAGGCGTTCCCAACTCGAATTTGTAGGTCTTATGGCGGCATTGATGTCTATTGCTGCGCTTGCTTTGGACGCCTTACTACCCGCTTTAGATATTATTGGAATTTCCGTAGGAACTACAAGCCTTTCACAAAATCAACTACTTATTACTATCTTCTTTTTGGGCCTTGGTGTTGGGCCTTTGCTCTTTGGGCCTATCTCGGATAGTATTGGACGAAAACCGGTGGTTTATATGGGCTTTACCCTTTTTATAGGGGCTAGTATTCTGTGCGTCTATGCCCCGAATTTTGAAATGATGATCACCGGACGAATACTGCAAGGTATTGCCCTTTCTGCCCCAAGGACTATTAGTGTAGCTATGATCCGCGACAGGTATAGCGGGGATCAAATGGCCAGGATCTTGTCTTTTGTGGTTGTGGTCTTTATTTTAGTGCCTATTGTAGCGCCCACCTTGGGGAAATGGGTATTAGATGCATTTGGCTGGGAGGCCATTTTTCATGTACAGGTATTATTTTCCATAGTGGTTGCCTTTTGGTTCTGGAAACGACAACCTGAAACCCTGGCCGTTGAAAACCGCACCTCTTTTAGGATGAATGTATTTGTGAACGGGTATAGAGAGTTGCTGAACTATAAGCAAACCATGGTGTTTACCTTTATTTGGGGATTTATCACCGGCTCATTTTTGGTATATCTAAGTACGTCACAACAGATTTTTGAGGAGCAATATCTAATGAAGGAATCCTTCCCCTATATTTTTGCAACCCTGGCCATTACCATAGGCACTGCTACACTATTGAATGGCACTTTGGTACTTCGTTTTGGCATGTTACGTTTGATTACCGTAGCAATGGCCTTTTATATATTGATCCCCCTTATCTATGTAATCATATATCAATCCGGGGTAAATCCGCCGTATTGGGTGGTCTTGTTTTTCTTTGCACTCGAGTTTTTTGCTGTTGGTTTTATTTTCGGGAATTTACGCGCCTTGGCTATGCAGCCGTTAGGACACATAGCAGGAATTGGGGCGGCTTTAACAGGATGCCTGGCTACCTTAATGGCCGTCCCTATTAGCGCTTTTATCGGAAGTTTCGTAAAAGATTCCGTTTTGCCTGTATTTATTGGGTTCCTGGCATGTGGTGTCATTTCCTATGTTATTCTCGGGTATTTTTATCTTTCAAAAAGACAATTTTTAAAGCTTTAAATCGGGAGAGAATCCTATCTTGTATAATGTTTTTATGTCAAAAGATGTTGTGTATCTTTTGAATTAAATTTTTGTGGATGCTCGTTTGGATTGCCTTTATTACCCTAATCATAATCTTTCTTGCTTTAGATCTTGGCGTATTTAACAAACACGACCATGTTATACGGAGCAAAGAAGCGAGTTTATGGACGGCCTTGTGGGTAACCGTAGCCCTCAGTTTTAGCGGCGTTATCTATTGGTTGTTCTCTGAAGGACTTGTAGACAACCCAACCCAAATGACACCTAATGCTGCCGTAATAAATTACATCACGGGCTATCTTATTGAGTTATCACTTAGCATAGACAACGTCTTTGTGATCGCCGTCATCTTTTCTGCCTTCAGTATTCCCCCTATCTACCAGCACAGGGTTCTTTTTTGGGGTATTTTAGGGGCAATCGTTTTCAGGGCCTTGATGATCCTTTTCGGGATAACCCTTATTAATAGATTCGACTGGATCATCTATGTCTTTGGGGTTTTCTTGCTATATACGGCCTACAAGATGTTTAAATCGGAAAGCATCAAATTTGATCCAAAAAATGCCCTTGCCTTTAAATATCTCAGGAAATTATACCCCCTTACAACCCATATGAATGGGCATCATTTTTTTATAAGGCGGATGGGGATTAAGGCGGCCACACCACTTTTTGTGGCGCTTATTGTTATTGAATTAACAGACATAATGTTTGCACTAGACAGTATTCCTGCAATTCTGGCAATCACTGCAGATCCCTTTATCGTTTTCAGCTCAAATATTATGGCAATTCTTGGACTTAGGTCCATGTATTTTCTAGTATCCAGAATGCTGAGTAAATTCAGATTTATTAATTACAGTTTGGTAGTGATCTTAGGTTTTGTGGGCCTAAAAATGCTGGCAGCAGAATATGTACATATCCCGTCATGGATTTCATTATTGCTGATAGTAGTATCCCTGTCTTCGGGAATCATTTTTTCTATGTTGATTTCAGAGAAAACTCCAAAGTAAGAAACAGAAGTAGAACAAATCAACTGTGGATCTTTGCCTTTCCAATATAGGCAAGGATCTCATGTTCTAATTGAATAACCTTATCGAACTGGCTTTGGTATTCCACCAGGTATTCATGCGAACTTTTATTGGAGGTATGGATCCCTGAAATTAACTTGTCATTCTCTTGCATAAGTTCATGGAGTGACCATTTTAACTCCTCCATTTGCTTGTATAATTTTTCAGTTTTGGGAACACAGTGATAAGATCCAAGTTGATGGGAGAGAGATAATAGGTAGCGTTGTTGCCTTTCCAGATAATGGATATGCGGTATTGAGGTTTTTTTACTTTTAACGGGTGAAGATGATTCTTTGATTTCCATGACGCACAGCTTAAAGAAATTGGAGACCTGACACAGGCTCTTTTAAGGTACGAAATTTCGACTATTCTTTGTCAAAAATTAACACAGAATTGACACCCGATCTATGCGGTCACCAAAAAAACATTGCAGAATACAATAACTACAAGTAGGTGATATTTAGCCCTGACATTCCTTACTTTAATTTGGAAGATATAATGTTTAAGGCATCTTGCACCGTTTGCATACTGTCCATGTCCTCATTTTCGAGTGTAATGTCGAAAGCATCTTCTACATCTAGCACAATGTCTACTAAATTCGCAGAATTGATGTTTAAGTCTTTTATAAAATTGCTTTGCGGTTCTATGGCATCGGCAGAAACATCTTCGGGTAAATAAGGTGAGATTATAGTCGTGAGTTGGGTATATCGATCCTCTTTTGTCATGAATTAATCATTTAGTCGTTTAAAAATAACACATGCATTTACATCTCCAAAGCCAAAACTGGCTTTTGCGATCACTTGGGGAGCTTTTGCTAAGGTCTGTTGCAGCACTCTGGATGGATCAATAATTTGGGATATCTCCGGATGTAAGTCTTCACAATTAGCATTGCCGTATATTTTTCCGTTTGAGATCTGCAAAACAGAACCAACACATTCAATACTTCCTGCAGCAGCCAGGCAATGACCTAGTAGACCTTTAAATGAA
>NZ_CAMYKH010000058.1 GCF_947258935.1 uncultured Muriicola sp. | reverse complement strand
CAATCTTTATCGATTAAGTGTTACATTTAGTAGCCAGAACCTAAACAACAATTCCTGAGAATGAGTACGCAACTGCATATCACTAATGGAGATAGTTTCACTCAACGTTTAAAATCGCTTCCATTTAAAGGCGACATCATCACCTGGAGGGAAATGCTGTGTGAAGGCAGAACCGAGACTAATGTTGGCAGTGAGTCTTTTTGGAAAACACGCTTCGAATTTCTTCACAAGAATTACAACGTTAGCAAATCCTATTTCATAGAAAAAACACTAAAAGAGTACCGCAGTCTTTGTAATCATAAACAACAGGATGAGATCATTCTTTGGTTTGAATATGATCTTTTTTGTCAAATCAATATGATCGCTGTCTTGAGTTGGCTAAAAACTCATAGACGTGATGCCCAAATATCTTTAGTTTGCAGTGGGAATGAGGATGGAACAGATACTTTATATGGTTTATGCGATAATGACGATGAAAAGATACAAAGCCTGTTTAATAAACGCATTTATCTAACCCAGGATGATATAGAATTTGCCGACTATATATGGCAACTGTATTGTAGTGATAATCCTATCCGTCTTGAAAATATGTCCGATTTTGAGCATTATCACTTCGACTACCTTTCAAACGCCATTAAGGTTCATTTAAAACGATTTCCTTCCATCAAAAATGGACTGAATGAGTTGGAGAACCGAATAATGCGGCTCGCTGTGGAACAAAAGCCAAAGAACAAAAAAGAACTTGTTCAAAATATAATGGACAATCAGGGTTATTACGGTTATGGCGACACTCAATTTGAGCGCATAATTAACAGCCTAAAACCCTTATTTACTTCTTATAGTCCTGTGCGTCTCTCCAAAAAGGGGAAAGATATTGTAGAAGGCAAAACTAGTTACTATTCTCAGATCAGGGATAATGAATCGTATTTAGGAGGGGCTCTTAAATACAGTTTCCTTTACAATGACGAATCGGGACGGATCCTAAAATTATAACATGCAATTAGGGCCTTCAGAACTGATCCTCAATGAGGAAGGCAGGATCTATCATTTAAACTTACTCCCTGAAGAACTAGCTGATATTATAATTCTTGTAGGTGATCCTCAAAGAGTGTCGCGTGTCTCACAACATTTTGACTCTCTGGAAATTTCTCAGCACAAACGTGAGTTCATCACACATACCGGTTGGCTTAAAGACAAGCGCATAAGTGTGATCTCTACAGGTATAGGAACAGATAATATTGACATTGTGCTCAATGAATTAGACGCCCTGGTCAATATTGATCTACAATCTAGAAAAGTAAAGAGGGACAAAAAACAACTAACTTTTATAAGGGTTGGTACTTCCGGTGCTATTCAACCAGATATAGCGGTCGATTCCTTTCTGCTTAGCGATTATGCCATAGGCTTCGATAATCTATTATACTACTACAAAAGTGAAGCTGTTCGCTTCCATGATATTGAAAAGGCCTTTTTTGAGCACAGCAAATGGGGTGCTCATAATTCTCAGCCTTATGTTGTTAAATGTGATGGGCATTTGCGTCAACACTTTCTTGAAGAAGGAGTGGTTAATGGCTTTACGGGTTCTAATGTGGGATTTTATGGGCCACAAGGCAGGCATTTACGACTGCCCCCTAAAGATCCCATGTTACACAAAAAACTATCCTCCTTTAACTATGAAAATAAAAGATTGACCAATCTGGAGATGGAGACATCTGCCATATATGGCCTTTCAGCCATGATGGGTCATAGGGCGCTTTCCCTGAATGCTATTATTGCGAATAGGGCCACAATGCAATTTTCCAGTAATCCCGCCAAGACGATAGATGAGCTAATAGACTGGACATTAAAGAAATTGATCACACTTTGAAAAAAATTAGAATTGCAGGAGTTCCTGAACATTTTAATTTCCCATGGCATATGGCTATGGAAGAGTCGGCTTTTGAAGACCGGGGAATAGAGATAGAATGGATAGAAGTGCCGGAGGGTACCGGAAGGATGTGTAAAATGCTGGAAGTTAAAGAGACGGACCTGGCCATTATTCTAACTGAAGGCATAACCAAAAGTATTGTTGAAGGAAATCCGGCAAAGATCGTTCAGGGATATATTAGCTCTCCGTTACTTTGGGGTATTCACGTGGCTGCAGGGAGTGCCTATCAAGATCTTGCGGAACTTGAAGGAACCAAGGCAGCTATCAGCAGATATGGAAGTGGAAGTCATTTAATGGCCTATGTGTTGGCGGAAGGACAGCATTGGAATACCGCTGAATTATCTTTTGAAGTCATACATACGCTCTCAGGGGCCGTTAAGGCACTTCAAAATGGAAAGGCCGATTATTTTATGTGGGAACATTTTACAACCAAACCGCTGGTATTAGATGGAGTCTTTCGGAGATTGGCAGACTGCCCTACCCCCTGGCCCTGTTTTGTAATAGCCGCAAACAATAATTTTCTTGAAAAAGATACCCAAGCCCTGCGGCATGTACTGGAGATAATAAATAGGTATACTAGAGAATTTAAAATGATCCCCAGTATAGACAGAACACTTGCTAACAGGTATAATTTGGATCTTCAGGATATAAGGGATTGGCTTGGCATTACCCAATGGACGCAAGAACAATTAGATATTCAAACAATTGATATAGTGCAGAATACATTGTTCAACTTAAATTTAATATCTAAGCAATTAGATTCAAAAGAAATACTTACCAATCTATAGTATCGGATCCCTGATTACGCAATAGTTTGTTAGTTTTAGAGAAATGCTTGTTCCCAAACCACAATCCCCTGTTGGCACTCAAAGGAGAAGGATGTCCTGAGGTTAAGATATGATGTTTCTCGCCATTGATCAATGGAATCTTTTTTTGAGCATACCCTCCCCACAATAAAAAGACCAAGCCTTTTTTTTCTTCTGAAAGTAGTTTGATGACAACATCCGTGAAGGTCTCCCAACCTATTTTTTGATGACTCCCGGCTTCTCTGGCTCTAACTGTTAGGGTGGCGTTTAATAATAAGATCCCCTGATCTGCCCATCGTTCCAAATTACCACTCTTGGGATAGGGAATGCCAAGATCATCCTCTATTTCTTTAAAAATATTTTTAAGAGATGGAGGGTGTGGCATCCCATCTTTTACCGAAAAACATAACCCGTTCGCCTGATCTGGACCATGATAGGGATCCTGACCTATTATAACCACCTTAGTTTCTTCAAAAGAGCTGTGATTAAAAGCTGCAAATATCTGATTGCCTTTTGGATAGCAGGTGTAGTGTGAATACTCTTCTTTTACAAATTGAGCAAGACTTTCAAAGTAAGTTTTTGAAAATTCTTCTCGTAGAAACGGTTTCCAGCTTTCATGAATGGCAACCTCCATATATCTTATCTTATGATAGGTTGTAAAAATACAAACTGCTATCACTTTCCTTAGCAAATCCACTTTTAAAAATGTAAATTTATCTAAGTCATTATCATTTAATGGCAAAAATTACATTTAGTATTATTTCTTCAGCTAGTTATTAGTTAGAACATGGAAACCCTGGAAACAATTAAGCTTTGGATCAATGAACATCCTACTGCCACTCTGGTATTCAAATACGTTGTCTGGGTCCTGTTCATTATTATTTTTCTTCAATTTGTAAAAAGGGCCCTAAAGAAGAGACTTCCAAATACCGAAACTCGATATAAGTCTCAGAAGATTGTTGAAACCATTGGTTATTTCCTTTTAGTGGTTCTCACCATATCCTATTTCACTGGCAATATTAAAGATTTAACCCTGGCTATTGGTTTGCTTACAGCAGGTATAACTATTACACTTCAGGAACTTATACTTAGTGTTGCGGGATCACTTTTTATTTTTTTCGTAAAAGTCTACCAACCGGGAGACCGTATCGAGATAAATGGGATCAAAGGAGATGTAATTAATATTAGCAGCATATATACTACCATGATGGAGATTGGGCAATGGGTAAGCAGCGATAATTATACTGGCAGGATAGTTAAACTAAGTAATGCCTTTGTTTTTAAGGGGCCAGTTTATAATTACTCCCAGGATTTTCCTTTTATTTGGGACGAAATTAATTTACCAATACGATATGGTTCTGATGTAGAATTGGCAAAAACTCTGACAATTGAAGTTGCTCAACAAGTGCTTTCAGAATATGTTCTGAAGTCTGTTGAGAAATGGAAAGATATTGTGAATAAATATTATATAGAAGATGCGGTTGTAGATCCAACGCTCGCCATTAAATTGACAGATAATTGGATTGAGTTTAATCTACGATACATAGTTGACTACAAAAAAAGGAGAATGACCAAGCATCGTTTAAATGAGTTGATCAATACTGCTTTTGAAGAAACAGACGGGAAGGTCTTATTGGCCTCCGCTACATTTGAATTGGTTCGTATTCCTATTGTAGATGTTAAGAAGACATCTACAGACAGACCCTAGTCTATAAGGAAATAATTGGATCATTTATTTAAATAGACAATATTCTCTAGTTGCTCTTCCGCTAAACCATTCTGAACACTACGCTGCTTTAAGGCCTCTAAATAAGCGGTATTGTTCTTGTCTTTAAAATAACTTTGCGCCAGAATTGCCCATTCCATAGCCTTAGGCAGATCATTCTTTATTTCATAAAGGACAGCCATGTTATGACATGCCATAGCTTTAATTTTAGCCTTTTCATTTGTTGTCTCCAGTTGCCATAATCGGGCGGCTTCTAACCAGTTCTCCTCTTGAATGGCATCTTTTGCTTGTGATAATTTTTCAGAACCATTAGTGTAAATTTCTCTTTGAATGGCCTTACTATATGGTTTCAATCGCATTCCAAAGGCACTTCCACTTCCCTTGCTCTTTAGAAGCATGGAATCTGAACGATCGGTCATAGATCGCAATGCATTCATTGCATTTTCCCCTTTGGCCTGTATCACTATTTCCTCATTGATACGAATTTCATCAAGGACCTTTTTTTCAAAAGGATCATAGATCCGCCAACCGTTTTCAATTAAGGTTTCAAGCGTTATTTCCCGGGCGTCTACCATGTTCTTTACACGCAAAAGGTCTAATTCTTCCATGGACGACTTCTTATTGGTTACACGGGTATCAGTTTTATAAAAAGCCAGGGAGAAAATAGCATCTAAGTTGTTTGCGACACATAATTCCTCCAGCGACTTCCATGGTATTTCTATTTCAGCTGTGCTTTTTTGTTTCCAATTCTCAGAGGTGCTTTTAAGAATTAGTATGGTATCAAAACGTTTGTCCTTCGATAGTTCAACCAAAAGCCCTTCTATGGCCGCTTCTTTCCCCTCCTTAGACCATTGATGATCCGTTGCGGCAACGAAGGCCTCTAATGACTCTATTTGTTCTTTGTTGGCCGTTGTTTGAACTTCATTGATGATGCCAATGCGTTTTATGTTCTTTGAGAGTTCCACGGGCGCCGGCTCTAAGCTATAGACCGTTACCAGGTGGGTGCTCTTACAACCACTGAGTAATAGCATTAAGCCTAAAAATTGAAGGATAGAACGCATAGTAATTATTATAGAATTATTACTTCCTTAAAAATTATAGTACAAGAACAGTAGAACTCCTATTTTTATTGCCCTAAACCTCCCTCCTAGTGGTGAAATGCACCTAAAAGGATGTGAAAGCTGAAACAAAGAACATGTTTCAAATCGCGAAGCCTCATTAAACAGGATTTTGTGAAGAATGAAGGTTAATAACTACCTTTGCAGTTAGGCATTTAAATATGGATAAATATCTTAAGAAAAGTATTCAAGATCTGGAGTTCGCTACCGTGATCAGGCAAGTAGCGGCCCGCTGTAATACTGAACTTGGGAAAGAAAATGCACAGACATTAGAACCTAAGTTAGAGGAAACAGCGATTCTCACATTATTAGGTGAAACTTCAGAATACCTATCTTCCTTTACCAATGATAACAGAATTCCAAACCATGGATTTGATGCCATTGATAAGGAACTTTTGTTATTAAAAGTTGAAAACACCACTTTAGAAGTAGGCGGATTCCGAAAAGTAAAACACATTTGTCTTACGGTCCTGGAGCATAAGAAGTTCCTAAAGAAATTCCGGGAATATTACCCTTTGCTCCATCAATTTGCAGATGCCGTAACGGCAACTAAAGAAATTCCCAATCTTATTGATGATGTCATCGATAAATTTGGTTTTGTAAAAGACACGGCTTCAATTGATCTACGACACATAAGGCAACAGATGGCCGCGATCAAAGTGAGAATAAATCAAAGTTTTAGCACTTCTTTGAATACCTATCAAGCCTCGGAATTCCTGGATGAAATTAGAGAATCTGTTGTAGACAACAGACGAGTTTTGGCAGTAAAATCTATGTACAGAAAGAAGGTTAAGGGCACCGTAATGGGTACTTCTAAAACTGGGAGTATAATCTACATAGAACCCGAGGCTGTGTCTAGGTATAGTAGGGAATTCTCTAATCTTCAGTTTGATGAAAAAGAGGAGATCCAAAAGATCTTGAATACGCTTACCAATCAAATTCGCCCTCATCGAGAGGATTTACAGGTATATCAGCACTATTTGATCCATATAGATATCACCGCGGCTAAAGCGAAGTATGCCTCGGAAATGAACGCCATCAAACCTTCGCTTAACAGCGATAAACGACTATTTCTAAGGGATGCATATCACCCCCTACTATACTTAGCCAATAAACGAGATAAGCTACCTACTTTTCCTCAGACCATCGACTTGTATCCGGAAAACCGGATCATCGTTATTTCGGGGCCCAATGCAGGCGGGAAGAGTATTACTTTAAAGACCATTGGCCTTTTACAACTCATGCTGCAAAGTGGATTGCTAATCCCCGTTCATCCACGAAGTTCAGTATGTTTATTTCAAACGATCCTCACAGACATAGGTGACAACCAATCTATTGAAAACCACTTAAGCACCTACAGCTACCGATTAAAGAATATGAATCAGTTCTTGCGCAAATGCGATGAAAATACCCTTTTCCTGATCGATGAGTTTGGAACAGGTAGCGATCCTGAGTTGGGTGGTGCCCTCGCAGAAGCCTTCTTGGAGGTGTTCTATGAGCGAGGAGCTTTTGGTGTAATAACAACCCACTACGCAAATTTAAAGGCCCTGGCGAATGAATTACCCCATGCTGCCAATGCCAATATGCTTTTTGACAGTAGCACGCTACAACCCACCTTTCATTTAGAACTTGGGCAGCCAGGTAGCTCTTTCACTTTTGAGGTGGCTCAAAAGAATGGTATTCCTTTTAGTCTGATCAACAAGGCCAAGAAAAAAGTAGAAAGGGGTAAGATCCGTTTCGATGCCACTATCGCCAAACTTCAAAAAGAACGTAGCAAAATGGCTAAGACAGGAAATCGTCTACAGGAAGAAGAAAGTAAGGCTCGTGAAGAAGCTTTGAAATTGGAGAAACTCAATTCCAAAATTCAGACTAAGCTAGAAAATTACCAGGAATTATATGATTTCAACCAACGAATGATACATCTTGGAGCAAAAGTGAATAAGGTTGCTGAGAAATACTTCCTGGATAAAAAGAAAAGACCGTTGGTTTCGGAGCTATTACGTCTTGTGGAAACAGAAAACAGCAAGCGGAAAAAGAAAACTGCCAAGGAAGTGAAGGCGCAGGAAGAAAAAAAGACGGTTGTATCTCAGGAAGTACAACAGGAAGTAAAGAATATTAGAAATAAAAAAGCAGTAGCAAAGAAAAAAGCTCAGGCAAAAGAGAAAAGGAAGCCACGACCAGTATTTAAAATTGGAGATAGAGTGCGGTTATTAGATGGTAAAGCAGTGGGGAGTATTGATAGCCTGGAAAAGAATAAGGCTATTGTAAATTATGGAGTATTCACCACCAATGTGAGTGTGGATCAACTAGAATTGGTGGAGACCAAGAAAAAATAATGGAAGAGCAGAAAAAGATCATACTTTTTGACGGAGTTTGCAACCTTTGCAATAGTTCGGTACAGTTCGTCATTAAACGTGATAAAAAGGACATTTTCCGGTTCTCAGCGCTTCAAAGTGTAGTAGGTCAAAAACTTGCAAAGGAGCGGCTCATCGATACGTCAGAGGTAGATTCTATCATCCTGATTGAACCTCAAATCGCCTATTACACCAAGTCCGATGCCGCGTTAATGATCGCAAAATCGCTAAGTGGCGGATGGCCTCTTCTTGGAATATTCATGGGACTTCCCAAAGGAATGCGAGATAATATATATGACTGGGTAGCCAGGAACAGGTATCAATGGTTCGGAAGGAAGGATAGTTGTATGATCCCAACAGACGCAGAAAAGGGTAAATTTTTAGACTAGGGTTTTACTTCATCGAGGTAATCGTCCCATTCTTCAATACGAGGCTTCCCTAACTTCCCTACGGATTTGGCCACTACCATGGATACCGTGGCGTCTCCTGTAACATTTACAACAGTTCTGCACATATCTAACGGCCTGTCTACCGCAAAGATCAGCGCTAATCCTATGGCCAATTTATCTGCCGGGAACCCAATAGATTCTAAAACGATAACCAGCATCACCATACCTGCTCCGGGAACCGCAGCAGATCCTATAGAGGCCAATAAAGCGGTTAAAACTATAGTAAGTTGAGCTCCTAAGGTTAGATCAAAGCCCAGGGCCTGTGAAATAAAGACCGCCGCCACACCCTGGTATAAGCTGGTACCATCCATATTAATAGTAGCTCCTACGGGTAATACAAAACTCGACACTTCCTTGTCTACGCCAATATGCTCTTCTACCCTTTCCATGGTAACAGGAAGTGTAGCCGCACTACTGCTCGTTGAAAAAGCCAGTAGTTGAGCCGGACTGATCTCCTTAAGGAACCAAAATGGGTTCTTTTGGGTATAGGTAGCTACAATAATACTGTAGAAAACGATCATTAGTGCCAATCCCAGGACAACGACCATGGCATATTTGAGTAACGCCACCAATAGATCAGGATCGCCGGAGGATACTACTACATTGGCCAATAATGCAAATACAGCCACTGGTGCGGTCAGCATAATAAGGTCTACCATTTTAAGGACCACATCATTGAGGGAATCAAAAAATTTCTTTAGGGGTTTCGATCGTTTTTCACCTATCAATAACATGGAAATACCGAGGAAAATGGTAAAAAAGATCACTTGTAACATCAGACTGTTATCACTTAATGCTCCAAAGGCATTATCCGGAACCATATCTTCAAGGAATTGAAGAGGTCCGCTCTCTTTTTGACGGGAGGCCTCCTCCAATTTTGAAGTAACTCCAGAATCTGAAGCGTAGGTTTCCGTTAATTTTGTAATGGTATCGTCGGATATACCTTCTCCGGGTTGCAGAACATTAACCAGGATTAGTCCAATACTAATAGCTATCACAGTGGTAACTATATAGATTCCTATGGTACGCAATCCTATTTTCTTAAATTTAGAAATGTCCTTTAAATCTGAGATCCCTTTGATCAAAGAGGCCAGAATAAGTGGAATTGCAATGAGTTTAAGAAGTTTTACAAAGATGGTTCCAAAAGGATTGATCCAATCCTGTACAAATGAAGGTCCCCAGGATATGAAGGTCATGCCAAATCCGAACAATAATCCGACGACCATACCTATCAAGATCTGCCAATGCAATTCCAATTTTCTCATACCTCTACTATTAGATCTGTAATATAAGCTTTTGTATACAAACCGAGTTCAACTCGCTTTAACTTTTAATGACGCGGTTTAGCAACATAAAGTCTGCCAGGACCAGGGCTGCCATGGCCTCCACTATAGGCACTGCTCTTGGAACTACGCAAGGATCATGTCGCCCTTTTCCTTTTGTTTGAACAATTTCCCCTTTCTTATCAATGGTTTCATAGGGCTGAATTATGGTAGCTACCGGTTTAAAAGCTACGTTAAAAAAAATATCCATGCCATTGCTAATTCCCCCCTGAACACCACCGCTATTATTGGTCTTGGTAGTTCCATCTGTGTTAAAAGCATCATTATGTTCGCTTCCTTTCATCCGTACACCCTCAAAACCGCTGCCATATTCAAAGCCTTTAACAGCATTGATAGATAACATTGCCTTTCCTAATTGAGCATGAAGTTTATCGAACACAGGTTCTCCTAAACCTATAGGTACATTTTGTATAACTCCCGTAATGATCCCGCCAATTGTATCCCCTTCTTTTCTTACATCCCTAATATGGGCTTCCATGGCAGCAGCAGTGACTGGATCAGGACATCTAACCGGGTTTGATTCGGTTTGGGACAGATCGAGTTCCTGATATGTTTTATTTAAACTAATACTTCCAACCTGTGATACAAAAGCATTGATCTTTAATTCTTTCAAAAATTGTTTTGCTATGGCACCGGCCACTACTCTGCAGGCAGTTTCTCTGGCAGAACTTCGGCCACCACCTCTATGGTCCCTGAAACCATATTTTTGATCGTATACGTAGTCGGCATGCGATGGTCTGTACGAATCTTTGATATGTGAATAGTCTGTAGATTTTTGATTGCTATTGTAAATAGCAAACCCTATGGGTGTTCCTGTGGTCTTTCCTTCAAAGATACCAGAGAAAAATTCCACGTTATCTTCTTCCTTCCTCTGAGTTACAATTGCTGATTGCCCCGGCTTTCTGCGATCCATTTCAGCCTGAATTGCCTCTATATTAAGGGCCATGCCCGATGGACATCCTTCCAGGATTCCACCAATTGCCACCCCATGAGATTCACCAAATGTAGTAAGCTTAAAAAGAGTGCCGAATGAATTTCCTGCCATAAATGGAGTAGTTTTGGTAGTACTACCGATGGAGCATTCCATCGCTTATGAGGCCAAATATAGGAGTATTAACAGTGCAAACCAAGAACATCCCGATCATGGTTAAGTTGCAAGTAATGCCTCCTTTAAAATAGTCACCGGGTGATATGCCTTTACCCCGGTTCCGTCGGTTATTTGGTGCCTACAGCTGGTGCCATTGGCTGCAATTACAGTATTTGGATCACTTTTTTTTATAGCCGGAAAAAGCTTTAGATCTCCAATATTCATACTTAGCTCATAATGTTCATCCTCGTATCCAAAGGAACCGGCCATTCCGCAACACCCTGAACTTATGATGGTCACCGTATAATTCTCCGGTAAGTTCAACATATCAAAGGTCACTTTTTGATTGGAAAGCGATTTTTGATGACAATGAGCATGAATTTTAATTGTTTTTGCCTCCTTGGTAAAGAAATTATCTGTGATCTTTCCATTTGTAATTTCTGTAGCCAAAAATTCTTCAAGGAGCCAACTATTATCTGATAGCGATTTCACCTTGTTCGCGTCTAAATGGAAGCGATGGTATTCATCCCTGAAACTTAGAATGGCAGAAGGTTCCAGACCTATTATTGGGATATTGTTTTTTGTATAGGAATATAAGCCTTCAACATTTTTCTCAGCTAACTTACTGGCCTGTTTTAAAAAGCCTTTGGAGATAAATGTTCTGCCACTTTCACCAAAATACAGCTGAATTTGATACCCTAAGCCATGTAACAGATCTATAGCATCTTTCCCTACCTCAATATCCAGATACTGTGTAAATTCATCAATGTAGAGTACCACCTTTTTCTCAGAATCTGGTGATCTCCCTTCTTTAATTGCCAGATAGGAAGAAAAATTGAATTGGCTTACTAAAGGAAAGCTTCGTTGAGCAGCCACGCCAGAGATCTTTTTGATAATATTGCCAAGCGATCTACTTTTAAAAATTGCATTGCTAATAGATGGGAATTTACTGGCCCACTTATTCAAGGTTGTGTTGTAGGCAAACAACTTGTTTCTTAGAGGATATCCATGGGTTTCCTGATATTGAAACAAAAATTCTGATTTTAGAGTGGCCACATCTACATTACTTGGGCATTCGCTACCACAGGCTTTGCAGCTCAGGCACAGATCAAAAACAGTTTTGAGTTCTTCAGAGTCAAATTTATTCTCCTTGTCATTATTCGTTAAGAATTCGCGCAGTGCATTGGCCCTGCCACGGGTTGTAGCCTGCTCATCCCTGGTTGCATGATAGCTTGGGCACATGGCTCCTTTGGCGTGCTCAGTCTTTCGGCAATCTCCACTGCCATTACATTTTTCAGCTGCCTTAAGGATCCCCTCACTATCGCTAAAGTTCAGCATTGTGGGAATTTCCGGCTCCTCCCTGTTCACTTGGTATCTAAAGGAAGCATCCATGGGATAGGGATCAACTATTTTCCCGGGATTAAAAATATTATTGGGATCAAAAATGGTCTTAACGCGCTTTAGAACCTTATAATTCTCCTCGCCTATCATAAGAGGTATAAACTCGGCCCTCACAATTCCATCGCCGTGTTCTCCACTAAAAGAACCTTTATATTTTTTGGTTAGTTTCGCCACCCGGGTGGTTATAGCCCGAAACAAGTGCACATCCTCTTGTTTCTTTAGATTCAAAATGGGCCGCAAGTGAAGCTCTCCAGCTCCGGCATGGGCGTAATAGACGGCATTCTGATCAAATTCCTTCATAATGCCTGTGAATTCGCTAATAAAGTCCTTTAGATCTTCCAATGCCACTGCGGTATCTTCAATACATGCAACAGCCTTTCTGTCTCCTACCATGTTGCCTAACAGTCCAAGGCCGGCCTTACGCAATTCAAGTGCGCAGTTAATATTTTCCCCATACAAAACCGGAGAGGCATAACTTAAGCCCGAATCCCGGATAGTCTGTGTAAGCCTTTTTAATTGTTCATCAAGGTGGTTCTGCGAATGGGATCGCACCTCTAGCATTAATAAGGCAGCCGGATCCCCGTCCACAAAGAACCTATTGGCCAACTGCGTCTTATTGTTCTTGGTGCAATCAAGGATCACCTTGTCCATCATCTCACAGGTGTGTAGTTTATGTTGCATTAACGGAGCAACATCGGAAAGACAGTCTTCCAGGGTGTTGTAATGTGTGACCACCATAGCCGACATTGGTGGTGGCAGTTCATTAAGCTGCAAGGTGATCTCGGTCATAAAGGCTAGGGTTCCTTCACTTCCACTAAGCAACTGGCAGAGATTGATCTCTTGTTCATTGCCAGAAAATAAATTGCTTTCCAGCAAGCTGTCTATAGCATACCCGGTATTACGCCTATGAATACTTTTCTTAGGAAATTGTTTCTTTATATTTAACTGTATGTCCTTATTTGATAATATGTTATATAGTTCTTTATAAATATTACCTTCAAGTGTATTCAAAGTCTTTTTTTCTTTGAATTCTGATGATGTACAGGATGAAAACTCAACTTCAGAACCATCAGATAGCATAGTTTTAAGCGAGAGCACCTTCTCTCTGGTAACTCCATATTGGATAGAGGTTGTACCACTGGAATTATTTCCAACCATCCCCCCTATCATACACCTGTTGGAGGTGGAGGTGTTTGGGCCAAAGAAAACACCATGAGGTTTTAAAAAATCATTGAGTTCATCTCGGACCTGCCGTTCTTGGGATAAGCCCAATTTTATGAGTATTTGCAAAAAGAATTAGTTTTCTAATATCCTCCTTATTTTTGGGATAGGCCACCGCAATTGGGATTTTTCGGTATACGGAAGCATCCGTAGCATACAGACTTCTCGTAAGTATATCCGTATGCAGGGTACCATCAAAAATATTGGTTAGTTCTGAAAAAGAAATTGTGTTCAAAATGGAACGAATTTTGAAGACGAAATTAAGTTATTATTAACATCAGAACACCCTCTAATACGTATTTTTAACGTTTAAATTTAAGAACAGATGAAAATATTAAAAATTAGTGCATTCCTTTTCTTTATGGCCACATGTGGTCTTAGTGCTCAATCTATTTCCGAACATGCCCTGGGGCTTCGGTTAGGAGATAGTGACGGGTTTGGAGCAGAAATTTCCTATCAAAAATCTCTTACTCAGGCCACCAGATTAGAATTTGATCTTGGTTGGCGAGACAGCAGAATTTATGATGCCTTTAAATTAGCATTAGTGCATCAATGGGTTCAGCCACTCGACGGTAACTTTAACTGGTATTACGGCGTAGGCGGCGGACTAGGAAGTGTAGACTTTTCTCCTAGAACCAATAATCCTGACCCTGACGGCGGCTTATTTGTTTTTGGAGCTGGTAATATCGGAATTGAATACAATTTTAATATTCCATTATTGCTTTCCCTCGATTTTCGCCCTGAGATTGGCCTTGTAGGCTATGATGAATTTTCAGATAATTTTGATTTCGACATAGCACTTGGGATCAGATATCAGTTTTAATACCAATACTGCATTCATAATAATTCAAAAGTCTTTGACATATACTTATGTTAAGGACTTTTTTTATTGTGCACCTAATCAGTACCTTTGCCGACAAAATATAGTCAAATGAAAAAATTAGTTGTCCCATTTCTATTGATCCTGATGTTTGCAGCTTGTGAAACCACCAATGGATATGTCATTGAAGGAACCCTGGAAGGAGAAAACACAGACGGTACCGAATTAAGCTTACGTAAATATGCGGAAGGCAATCAATTGATCACCGTAGATTCTGCAATGGTTACGAATGGAGCTTTCACTTTTAAAGGAGGACCTAGTAAAAGCCCTGAACTTCACTACATCTTTTTTGGGAAAGGACAGGAAAATATCCCGATCATAGTTGAAGACGGAACTATTGATATTACTGCTCAACGAGACAGCCTTGCATTTGCCAAAATTGGCGGCACATTACAGAACGAGTTATTCTATGACTTTTTACAAGGTTCACGAGTACTTAGCAGAAAAGCCTCTTCTATGAATCAGGACATGCGTACAGCACAGTCTACAAGAGATACTGTAACTATAAACTCCTTGCGTGAAGAGTATTTTGAGTTGATGGAAGAAGCGAAGGATTATGAATTAGGCTATGTAAAGGAGAATCCGAATGCCCTTGTTTCTGCTTTGGTCATTTTCAGGATCCTTACCACCAAAGCTAAGGATAATGCAGAGGTTCAGGAATTATACGATGCGCTTAGCCCGGAAATTAAGGAAAGTAATACGGGAATCAAGATCAAAGAAGCACTGGAAAAAGACGCTAATACTTCTATTGGAGCAAAGGCTCCAAATTTCTCAGCTCCCGATCCTAATGGAAATCAATTGGCCTTGAATGATGTAATGGGCAAAGTTACCATCGTCGATTTTTGGGCTGCCTGGTGCAAACCATGTCGCGCAGAAAACCCCAACATAGTTAGGGTATACAATAAATACAAAGATCAGGGTCTAAGCATCCTGGGAGTATCTTTAGATAGAAATGCCAATGACTGGAAAAAAGCTATTGACCGGCTTCTTTTATTTTGGATGAGAACGGAATTATTGTGGCAAAAAACCTCCGGGGAGCTTCATTAGATGCTAAAATTGAGCAACTGCTTCAATAAACAATCCAATTAAATACAAAAAAACCCAATGTGTTACATTGGGTTTTTTTATGTCTGTATAATGTTTTTTAGAATTTATTTCGGACATCTAGGAAGGTTCCAAGAACGGAGGCGCCATCTTCTATATCTACTTCTCCAAAAATATTTACGACGGAGTTGTTTCCTATAAATTCTATTGTAGCTCCCTCCTTAAGTTCCAAATCGCCATAAATGGTTAAATTACCTTCTATTCTTAAAACGGCACCGGTTTCTACCTGTATTTTCTTTTGTCTTCTGTTGCTGCCAACACTGAGACTGCCATTCATTTCGAACAGCGCATTTTCCTTTATATCAACATCATTGCTCACTGTCCAGGATCCGCATAATAGTAATGAAGCATCTACTTCTAATTTTATAGAATTAAAGCTTTTGGCTCCACTAAAGGCATAATCTTCTCCTTCATTGATAACCAATTTGCTAGACCCCTCGTATTCCGCTAAGGAAGAGCACTGTGCGGCTAAACTTAAGGATAGTCTGTTTAACTTTATGATCTGTAATCCTTCTTGTCCTGAAGCCGCAAAGGCATAGTCACCCTGAGTTTGCACATAGTTAATAGATCCGTCTAATTGTAACACTCCATAAGGTTCTGTTGTATTTCCTTCATCATCAGAAATTGAAAGTCCGGCACCTCCATTGGCCATTAAAACCATT
>NZ_CAMYKH010000057.1 GCF_947258935.1 uncultured Muriicola sp. | reverse complement strand
AATGCCCTGGATGCGGCTTTGACTTCTTTTGAAATAGAGCATAGTTATACTATTTATGAAGGAGGGCATGGAGATGATTGGAGTGAAGCAGATATACTAGACCTGCAGGAGCAGATAAGTGGGTTTATTGTTCAGTATCTTGTTATTGATTAATTGGAGTTTATGTAGTTTTTTATATAATCATTTTAAAACGTGTAATTAAAAGAATTGCGTACAAGGACGGACTTTTTTTTCTGAATATTCACCAGGATTCCGCTGCTAAAAATAAGATTATTGACCCCGGCATTCTTTTCCTTAAATCCGGCATTGCTCATATGTCTCATTGCCACTTTCACATTGATGAAAATGGTATCCATCAGTTTTAAAAGTAAACCAACAGCAATAGTATCGGAAAAGATAAAACCTTCTGCTTGCCGATCGGGGACCCCGGAAACAAAATGAGGGCCAAAAGCAATCATGAGATACCCATCCATCTTGTTGTGTATTATTTTATTGCTTAGTTGAAGTCCGGCACTTACTCCAAATTCGTATCCATAGTTTTTTGGTAGATCCATGGTTAATTTGTATTTGGTGACATTGTATTGAGGCAGTATTAGAAGGTCTAGGGCACCAAATTTTTTTTGCGCCAGTCTGTAGTTGTATTGTGCTTGAATTAATAGTACTTCATAATCGTGCTCAGAGTCTATTTCAAAACCTGCAATTTTTTGGTTACCATAGCCTATGTTAAGACCAGTGCGGTGTCGGTTATAAGCTGCTATATTTGGTTCCTGAGCTATAATAAGATTCATATCTATTAACAAGACAAGTATAAGGAAGCCATATGTACGATAGAACAGGTTCATTTATACATAAACAAATTAATGTTGGTTATATGTTCATAACCAGACATATCTAATAAGCTCTATAATTTATGGGGGAGAATCGGAATAAAATACTAGTGCCGATAGCGGAAATAGGGCTTTGAAAATACGTTATTCAATTAATATTAAAATAAAAAAAAGGATGAATGAATGATTTTAACTTCCCAATGTATTCATTTATTTATCAAAGCATAAAAACACAAGGAAAGGTAATGGGTTGATTATTAGATGCTTACAATTGGGTTAGGTGTTATGCATAAAGCATGTTTCCTCACACAGATCGGAAATCGGTCACTATAGCTATTGGGTTGGCCCTGCAAAAGCAAAGTCCGGCTAACTGCGTTAGCTCCGGATCTTTATTCCATTCTTTTGAATCAAGATTATCACGGGATTGCTTCCTTCATTTCACTTCGGAAGCGGCCCAAGAGGGTGGTCCTGCAGAGAAGCGTGCCCGAGCCCTTCTCCCTGCTACGCAGGCGAAGTATTTTTCCATTCCTTCGCCCATATGAGCAAGCTCAAGGGCTACGGAATGAAAAAACCCTCCGCACTTTCGTGCGAAGGGCTCTGCTTCTCTGCGGTCTGGACGGGACTCGAACCCGCGACCCCCTGCGTGACAGGCAGGTATTCTAACCAACTGAACTACCAGACCAATGATTTTGCTCGCTTTTAACGAACTCTGACAACAGTCAGATTAAAATCTTGTTACAATTACTTCTAAAAAGTAAACTTGTTCACCGAAGCACCTGTGAGGTGCGTTAGCGGATGCAAATATACGCTGCTTATTGAATTACACAAACTAATTTTTTAAAATAAAATGGGACTAACCAAATGCCTGCCTTTCTATCATAAACGTATTAAGTACCTTGGAAAAATCATCCTGTACATCAACCTCTACATATTTGATCTTGTATTTGGCGCAGGTCAGTTTTAATTTCGAAATAAAAGAAGCAACTTCTTTCTCATATGCTTCCTTAATGGTATCGGCATATACGTCTATATAAGAACCAGTTTCAACATCCATAAATCGTTTGGGAGTATTCTCAAAGTTAAAAGCTACTTCCGTTTCAGTATCCAATAAATGAAAGATCACAACCTCATGCTTATTATACTTCAAATGGCGCAGGGCATCAATTAATGAATCGTCTTCCTCATTGTTTTGAAACATATCCGTAAAAAGAAAGATAAGACTACGTCTTTTGAGTTTTTCGGCGATCTGATGAATAAAGGTATAGGTCCTGGTATCTGTTTCCGGTTTTTTTTCTAAACTCACCTCATTAAGCTTTGCCAATAACATTTGATGGTGGCGTTCACTTCCTTTCTCCGGCGAATAATGACTGTAAGTATCAGCAAAGATGCTTAAACCCACTGCATCCCGTTGTTTTTTCAGAATGTTCATCAAGGCTGCAATGGCCAATACCCCAAAGCCGATCTTATTCAGATTGTCTATCGTTAATTCTTTTCGTTCCGGGTAGTACATAGAAGCAGAATTGTCCAATATCATATGGCACCTCAGATTGGTTTCCTCCTCATAACGCTTTGTATAGAGCTTGTCTGTTTTGCCAAATAGTTTCCAATCTATGTGCTTTGTGCTCTCCCCGGTGTTGTAGATCTTATGTTCAGCAAATTCCGCGGAAAAACCGTGAAATGGACTTTTGTGAATACCACTGATAAACCCCTCCACTACCTGTTTTGCAAGAAGTTCCAAGTTTTGGAAGAGTTTTCCCTTCTGAAGTTCGCTATGTATTTTCACACCTCTAAGATACGGATATGTAAGCAAATATTATTGAATTTCTCATGAAGGGAGTCACCGTAAAAATCAAAAAAAGGCCCGGATTTCTCCGAGCCTTTTCCTATATGATTTAAAAGATATTTACAATGCAGCGTCTATCGCATCTGTGTATACCTTTTTTGGGGAAACCCCTACTTGTCTGTTTACGATCTCTCCGTTCTTGAATACCAATACCGTTGGAATATTACGAACGCCATATTTAGCTGCAAATTCCTGATTGCTATCCACATCTACTTTGCCTACAACAGCTTTTCCTTCATATTCAGTGCTAACCTCATCAATGATAGGACCTACCATTCTGCAAGGACCACACCAGGCGGCCCAAAAGTCGACTACTACTGGTTTATCACTTTTTAAAACTACCTCGTCAAAAGTAGCATCTGTTATTTCTAATGCCATGTTTTACTTTTTTACAATTATGCAAATTTAGTCAATTAATTACCTTTTTCATTACAAGGAACATATTCGTTTTACCTATGACGATATCAGGCCAGGCTATTAGTTGAGTTTGTAATGAACTTCTTTATTTTCCAAGGTTGCAAGCAACTCGCTGCTTATTTGCACCTTTTGCTTTCTGCTGGAAAGGGTCACCTTAATCTCGTCTTCCATCTCATAGACCGTAAATTGCAATGGGTGTTTCCCCTTATGCGATCTTAAGGTGTCTTTAAGATCCTTAATATGGTCTTCCCTGAGTTTATCAATATTGAGTTTAATGGTGAGTTTTTTAGCATAATTCTCCATTACCTCCTGTAAGAGCATAAACTGGCTATACTGTAATCTGGGATCTCCTTTCTTTCCGGTTTCGCGATTTACCCAGCCTTCCCTTACAAATACCTTTATAAAGACAAAAGAATTGATCATCAGAAAATGCCTGAATTTTAAATACTCTTCCCCAAAGAGCCTGAATTCAAAAGTGTCTGTGTAGTCTTCCAGGGTAAACGAAGCCCAGCCTTTCCCATTTCTTGAGACACGATGCTGCACATCTGTTATAACACCCGCGAAAGAAAGATCCCTGTTGAGCTGATCATTGAGGTTATGAAAAAAGGAAACGTTCGCATTGGCAAATGCTTGGATCTCAGCTCTAAAATCATCCAATGGATGCCCTGAAATATAAATGCCCACAACCTCCTTCTCTCGTCTCAATTTCTCCATGGTTCCCCACTCTTCGCAAGGCGGCACAACAGGCTCCGGGATCTGTACCTCACTGGCATCACCAAAGAGACTTACCTGTGATGAATTCTCATTTTCCTGAAACTTGGCACCGTATCGAATCACTTTTTCCAGGAAGGTTACGCCTTCCCCCTCTAAATGAAAGTACTGGGCTCTATGGGTATTGCCAAATGAATCGAATCCTCCTGCGAGGGCCAGGTTCTCAAAGGCTTTTTTATTGGCAGCCCGCAGATCTATGCGTTTAGCCAGATCAAAGACAGACCTAAAAGGACCATTTTCCTTTCGTTCTTCTACAATGGTCTCCACAGCAGAACGGCCAACTCCTTTAATGGCACCCATTCCAAAGCGCACTGCGCCTTCTTTGTTGACGGCAAATTTATAATAAGATTCATTAACATCGGGCCCCAGCACTTCCAATCCCATGCGCTTGCACTCTTCCATAAAAAAGGTGACCTGCTTAATGTCGTTCATGTTGTTAGACAACACAGCTGCCATATATTCCGCAGGGTAGTGGGCTTTCAGATAGGCGGTCTGGTACGCGATGTAGGCGTAGCAAGTGGAGTGACTCTTGTTAAAGGCGTAGGAAGCAAATGCCTCCCAGTCTTTCCATATTTTCTCGAGTACCTCCCGTGGATGTCCATTCTTTTCACCTCCATCGAGAAATTGTGGCTTTAACTTCTCTAGCAGTGAAAAGATCTTTTTCCCCATTGCCTTTCTAAGAATATCTGCTTCACCTTTGGAGAATCCTGCCAATTTTTGGGACAGAAGCATTACCTGCTCCTGGTATACCGTAATACCATAAGTGTCTTTCAGGAATTCTTCCATTTCAGGAACGTCATAGGAGATCTCCTCCCGCCCGTGTTTCCGTTCAATAAAACTGGGGATGTATTCCATGGGACCCGGCCTGTACAGGGCATTCATGGCAATAAGATCATCAAAAACCGAAGGTTTAAGTTCCTTTAGGTGTTTTTGCATCCCCGGGGATTCATACTGGAATATCCCAACGGTATCGCCTCTTTGAAAGAGCTCATAAGTGGTGGTGTCATCCAACGGAAAATCGTCCGGCACCAATTCAATTCCGTGTATGGCCCGGACAATCTTTACCGTATCCTTTATTAGCGTGAGAGTTTTAAGACCCAGAAAATCCATTTTTAATAAGCCCGCACTTTCTACGACCGAATTATCGAACTGAGTTACGTATAGGTCAGAATCCTTGGCCGTGGCTACAGGAACAAAATTGGTAATGTCATCCGGGGTAATGATCACCCCGCAAGCATGGATACCTGTATTTCTCAAAGAGCCTTCCAATACCCTTGCCATGTTCACAGTTTGGGCCTCAAGATCATCCCCTTCCGAAATATTCAATAGTTGATTTACTTTTTCGAGATCATCCGACCTGAATTTCTTGCGTAGATCCGCTTCTGGAACGGCAAAGATCTTATTGAGCTTGGACATGGTAGGAATAAGTTTGGCAATACGATCTGCATCTGGTAACGGCAGATCCAATACCCTTGCCGTATCGCGGATAGAGGATTTGGCCGCCATAGTACCATAGGTTACTATTTGTGCTACCTGATTGGCTCCGTATTTATTGATCACATAATCCATGACCTTCCCTCGCCCTTCATCATCAAAATCGATATCAATATCGGGCATTGAAACCCTGTCCGGATTAAGGAATCGCTCAAAAAGCAAATTGTATTTTAAAGGGTCTATGTTGGTGATCTTTAAACAATAGGCCACAACAGAGCCGGCTGCTGAACCTCGGCCTGGACCCACAGACACCTCCATATTTCGTGCTTCCCGAATAAAATCTTCAACGATCAAAAAATAACCCGGATATCCCGAATTTTCAATGGTTTGCAATTCAAAGTCTATTCGCTCCTTTATTTCAGGGGTTAAATCTGAATACCGCTTCTCGGCACCTAAATAAGTGATATGCCTTAAATAGGCATTTTCTCCCCGTTTACCTCCATCTTCTTCATCTTCAGATACCAAAAATTCTTCCGGGATCTCAAACTTTGGAAGTAGTACTTCCCGTGCAAGATCATAGGGTTCTATTTTATCTACTATCTCCTGAAGATTTAAAATAGCCTCAGGAACATCCTGAAATAAAGCCTTCATTTCCTCCGGTGATTTAAAGTAATACTCCTGATTAGGGAGGCCATAACGGTACCCCCTTCCTCGCCCTATGGGAGTGGCTTGCTTTTCGCCATCTTTTACACAAAGGAGAATGTCGTGTGCCTCCGCATCCTCTTTTTTGCAATAGTAGGTATTATTACTGGCCACTAATTTAATCCCGTGTTTTTGGGCCATAGTTATTAAAACGGGGTTTGCCCTGTTCTCATCGTCCTGATTATGCCGCATCAACTCTACGTACAGATCCTCTCCGAATAAATTGTGCCACCAAACCAAGGCCTCTTCAGCTTGCTTTTCGCCTAGATTTAGGATCTTGGAGGCAATTTCACCGTAGAGATTTCCCGTGAGAACTATAAGGTCTTCTTTATACTTTTCAACAATGGTTTTATCTATTCTGGGAACGTAATAAAACCCTTCAGTATAGGCCAGAGAAGCCATTTTAGCCAGGTTGTGATACCCGTTCTTGTTCTTGGCCAATAACACCATCTGATACCCGTAATCTTTCTGATTTTTGTTGAGGTGATCCTCACATACGAAGAATTCGCAGCCTAGTATAGGTAAGATCTCTTGCTGACTAAAATCCTCGCCATTCGCCTCTGCTTTTGCTTTCCTACTTTTTAACCCGGCATTATGCGCCTTTACTTCCTTCACAAAATGAAAGGCACCCATCATATTGGCGTGATCTGTCAGAGCTACTGCAGGCATATTATATTCTGCAGTGGAAGCTATAAGGTCCCTTATCTTGATAGTAGATTGTAATACCGAAAATTGAGAATGGTTGTGGAGGTGGACAAAAGTGGTATCCTCTAAACTCTCAATATTGGCTTTGATCTCTTCCTTAGAGATCTCTGGTGTTTTTCCTGCATGTTTTAATTTTAATGCTGCGGAAGCTTCCTTCAGATTACGGTGAGTTAAGCCCAGCAGCGCTATCTCTGTTGGATGGAGCTTGGTAAATTCCTCAAAATAATCGGGTTGTACTTTTAATTCTTCTCTTGTGAATGACCTTCTCCTCACTAATTCAAAGAAACACCGGCATGTTGCCTCCACATCTGCCGCGGCGTTGTGGGCTTCTGAAAAAGGTTCATTAAAAAGGAATTCATGAAGTTCTGTTAAGGTTGGGAGTTTAAATTTACCACCCCTTCCTCCGGGAATTTGACATAGGAGTGCAGTATCTTCAGTACAGGTATCCAACACAGGTAAATTTGCCAGGGAATTTTCAACTCCTGAACGGTAGAATTCTGCGCCCATGATATTAATATCAAAACCTACATTCTGACCTACCAGAAACTGTGTCCTATCAAGTACTTCTTTAAAGAGATTTAATGCTTCTTCCAGAGGAATTCCATCATTCGTTGCCAATTCAGTGGAAATTCCATGAATCTGTTCCGCATCGTAGGGGATGTCATATCCTTCAGGTTGAATTAGAAAGTCTTGCTGTTCTATAAGATTCCCCATCCTATCATGCAACTGCCACGCCAACTGAACACAACGAGGCCAGTTGTCTACGGCTGTAACAGGGGCATTCCAGCGTTTTGGTAATCCGGTGGTTTCGGTATCAAAGATCAGGTACATAGAACTTTTTTAGGATAGAAAGATAAGGGTTAAAATTATGGATTTACGCCTGGTTTAGAAAGCCGAGTTTTTAGGAGTTATCAACCATAAAAAAATCCGGATAACTCCGGATTTTTTTTACTCAATTGTTCTGTGTTTTAGGAGACTATTTCTTCATACATTTTGGAGGTTTCCAATGCGGACCTTATGGCCTCTCTTTGTTTAAAGAGTAAGTCACTGGTTGAGCTTGGCAAGATCCATTCTTTGTTATCCAATATATCATTGTATGACTTTAAGATTTTTTCCTCTCCTCGTTCTACCTCTTCTAACATTCGTTCGGTTTCATTCGGACTTATGGTTGTGATAAAGTTCATCCAGGCTCTGTGAAAATCTCCTTTGATGCTACCGCTATCCTCTGGCAATTTGCCATATTCTATAATCTCGGATTTTAATTCATGTCCGAAATTGTAGCGCTGATTAGCTTTATCCTTCAGGAACTTTTTAATGGCCGGATTTTCAACTTTCTCCGCCGCCAGATTATATCCACGCTTTGCGTCGTAGGTAAGAATTAGTAAATCATTTAACTTGTTTGAAATTTTTTCAGTGTACTTCATTAATCTATCTTCATTTTTAATTATGTACTGTTGACTTTCAACAGCTTTATATAAGATATAAGAATATCACGCAAAATCAAGTAAATAGGGGACTTTAGCAGCTTTTTAACGATAATTCTTAAAAAGTGTTAAGGCATATTTAGCTATAATCTGCACCTTAAATCTAAAAGGCAATTTTATGGTAAATTAAATAGAAAGTGTATATTTGCACCCTCTTATAAAATAGAGAAAATAAAGAATTAATAACCGAGGGTCGGGAACCCTGCAAAATTAATGTGATATGCCAGTTAGAATTAGACTTCAAAGACACGGAAAAAAAGGTAAACCATTTTATTGGATTGTTGCTGCTGATGGCCGTGCGAAACGAGACGGAAAATTTCTTGAAAAATTAGGGATCTACAATCCTAATACCAACCCTGCCACTATTGAGGTGAAGGTGGATGAATCTGTAGAGTGGTTAAATAATGGAGCACAGCCTTCTGAAACCGCAAAACGCATTTTATCTTATAAAGGTGTTTTATTAAAACATCACTTATTGGGAGGTGTACGAAAAGGTGCCCTTACTGAGGAACAAGCAGAAGAAAAATTTCAAGCCTGGGTAGCAGAGAAAGAAAAATCAGTTGCTAAGAAAGAAGAAAATCTAAGCAAAGCACAGCAAGAAGAAAGAAAGAAAGCACTTGAGGCAGAAAAAGAAGTAGCCGAGAAGAGAGCTCAGGCTATAGCAGAAGCTGAATTACCGGAAACTTCGGAGGCTGTACCCGCCGAAGAAGAAGTAGCTGCCCAGGAAACAGCTCCTGCGCAAGAAGAATCTGTAGCACAAGTTGAAGAGGCGGTTGAAGCTCCGGCAAAAGAAGAAGCTGCAGCTGAAACAGCTCCGGAAGTTGTGGCAGAAGAAGCTGCTCCTGAAGCTGCTGTCGAGGAAACTCCAGAAGTTGTCGCAGAAAAAGCTGCTCCCGAAGCTGCTGCCAAAGAAACTCCGGCCGCAGAAGATACCCCTGCTGAGGAAGCCAAACCTGCCGCAGATAAAAAGTAATGGGAAACCGATTGATGCGTAAGGAAGATTGTTTCTACCTGGGCAAGATCGTTTCAAAATATAGCTTTAAAGGGGAGGTGCTGATCAAACTAGACACCGATGAACCAGAGCAATACGAAAATTTGGAATCAGTATTTATTTCATTAGGGAATAATCTGGTTCCATTTTTTATTGAAAGTAGTTCGTTACACAGATCTTCCTTATTGAGGGTACGCTTTGAAGAGATAAAGGACGAGTCCGATGCGGATCGAATCTTAGGTTCTGAGCTCTATTTGCCGATGGAATTGCTCCCCAAACTTAGTGGTACTCAATTCTATTATCATGAGGTAATAGGTTTTACCCTTATGGATAGCGTGTATGGAAATATTGGAGTCATTACAGGTGTTAATGATTCGGCTGCGCAAGCACTTTTTGAAGCTGAAAAGGAAGGAAATCAATTACTGATCCCCATCAATGATGAGATCATTTCCCGCATAGACCGTCCTAATAAAACTATACATATTACGGCACCGGAAGGTCTCGTATCCCTGTATTTGGATATCGAATAGTAATTCAATTTCAGAACCACATAATTCTACTCCTTGGAAACACCCTTCCAATTCAAACAATTTGCAGTACATCAGGATAGGTGCGCTATGAAAATAGGAACAGATGGAGTGTTATTAGGTGCCTGGGCTCCCTTAGATTCTGCTCCACATAGTATTTTGGATATTGGCAGTGGTACTGGCATTATTGCACTTATGCTGGCACAAAGAAGCAACGCCCAGGAGATAGATGCCCTGGAAATTGAACCAAATGCCTATGAACAGTGCGTTGAGAATTTTGAGGCTTCTCCCTGGGCAGATCGACTTTTCTGTTATCACGCTTCACTAAAAATATTTGTTGAAGAAGTAGAAGACCCGTATGATCTTATTGTTTCTAACCCTCCATTCTATAATGAAGAAGTTACTAGCGGGGATAGACCCAGGGATATGGCCAGGCAATCTAGTGCTTTACCTTTTAAAGAATTAGTGAAGAGCGTATGCACATTATTATCTCCAAATGGGATTTTTGCCACAGTCATCCCTTTTAAGGAAGAAATATTATTTGTGAATTTGGCGGAGGAAGTAGGCTTGCACTTACAAAAGGTAACCCGTGTAAAGGGCACTGAGAATGCTGATATAAAGCGCAGTTTGCTATCATTTTCATTCCATAAAAGTGTGGTAGAAGATGATGTATTGGTGATAGAACAGCAACGCCATGAGTATACTCCTGCTTATGTTGCTCTTACCAAGGATTTCTACCTAAAAATGTAATCTCAAAGTCGTCTTTTGACAGGACGTGTAAGGCAGGTAGGTCCGCCCCCTCCTTTAATACAGATTTCATGCCCCGAATAGGTAGTTACTTTGCATCCAGAGGCCATTAAGGCTTGTTCTGTTTTTGGATTCCCTTTTACCATGATACAATCTCTTGGAGCCACAGCCAGCACATTACTTCCTAAAGTATCAAATTCATTTTCCGGTACCTCAATTAGTTCAAACCCCCTTTCCAAAAGTTCATTTCTAAAGGTAATGGGCATTAAAGGTGAATAGACCACCGCCAAATTGGAATCTACCGGACTCAATACTGACATAAGATGGAAAACATCGGTCGGACCTCTAAAATGAGGTAATTCTACAACCAGTACATCTATACCCAAAGGGATTAAGAGTCCCTTTAATTGTTCAATTCCCGCCTCATTTGTGCGGTAACTATGCCCCACAGCCAGGGTATTTGTGTCTAACCATGCAACATCGCCTCCTTCTAATGTACCGCGTCCTTCTATACTCCCTAAAATAGGTATACCTGCCGCTTCGTAAACTTTTCGTTGGGCTTTTGGCTCAAAAGAACGCATTGCTTTTCCCATGTTACACAAGATCATTCCATGATCTGTAGAAATGGAAGCATCCCTGCAATAAAGAGCATCTAAAGAAAGGGATTTGTCCTCTGAAAAATAGTAAACATCAGGATGATGTTCTCCTAAAAGAGATTTAAAATTGGCATACTCCTCCACTGCCGTTTTAAAGACTGGCGATGAGAGGTAGTTCAACGCTTTCCATTGGGTAGCGATTTTAGCAGCACCCATAAAGGCATTGGTCACTGGGTTTATAAAAATTGAATCAAGTGGAAGATATTCGGAATGCGCGGTGAGTGCTTTCGTATCTTTCATTGTTCTTTGGTGTATTTCCATTTTATCCAGATGCCTCGTTTATTCTTGTCATTGGTTAGATTCATATAAAAGGTGGATTATCCTCAAGAATTACATAAATTTAAATGTACAAATTAAAAGAAGAGTGGCTAAAAAATTCAACATCGACCAGGAGATCAGTAAAGCCAGCACCCTTCCCAGCAGTTTTTATAAAGACCCAGCCATCTTTGAGGACATAAAGAACAAGATCTTTTATAGATCGTGGCAGTGGATCGGTGACGTCAATAGTGTAGATTCTTATGGCTCAGCCCATCCTTTTGTCCTTCTTGAAGACTTTTTGGAAGAGCCTATGGTACTTACGAAAGATAAAGAAGGAGAGATACACTGTCTTAGCAATGTCTGCACGCATAGGGGAAATCTGGTTATAGAAGAAGCCGGTACCTATAAGAAAATGATCTGTGGGTATCACGGACGTAGATTTGCTCTAAACGGCCACTTTGAGCATATGCCCGAATTTAAAGAGACAACCAATTTTCCAAGGCCGTGTGATAACCTTCATGAATTTCCTTTAAAACAATGGGGTCCGTTCCTATTTGCAGGGCTGTCAGCGGTATTCGATTTTCAAGCTGTGATCGATATCATGAACGAACGAGTTGGTTTTCTTCCTTTTCACAAATTCACTCACGACGCTAAAAGAGACAAGGATTATTTTATCAATGCACATTGGGCTTTGTATTGTGATAATTACCTGGAAGGCTTCCATATTCCTTTTGTGCACGATGACCTAAATGCGGTGCTCGATTACGGGAATTACGAAACCATCCGCTACGATTATTGTAACGTACAAATAGGATATGCTGAAGGGACGGAAGATGTTTTTGAGCTTCCTGAGGGCCACATAGATCATGGGAAGGATATTGCAGCCTATTATTTCTGGGTGTTCCCCAATATGATGTTTAATTTCTATCCCTGGGGACTTTCCGTAAACCTGGTGCAACCTATAGACCTTAATCGAACTAAGGTCTCCTTTATGACCTATGTGTTAGATCCTTCAAAGCTAGATAAAGGAGCCGGTACAGGGCTGGATAAGGTGGAAATTGAGGACGAGGCCGTTGTGGAAGGGGTTCATAAAGGAATACGATCTCATTACTACCAGGCTGGCAGATTTTCACCTACACGAGAACAAGGAGTGCATCATTTTCATTCCCTTCTGGCGCAATTCATGAACCAGGATCCCGGCTAAAAATTTGTAAAAGCACGAAGGAATATCTCTTTAATAGCATTGATTTGTTTTAGCCCTTTAAGTACCTTTGACAAAAATAATACAGTATGAGGCCCGATCTTTTTGAAGCACCAGATTACTACCAATTAGATGACTTGCTAACTGACGAACATCTGTTAATACGCGATGCGGCAAGGCAATGGGTGAAACGCGATATTTCCCCCATCATTGAAGAATATGCCCAAAAAGCAGAATTTCCAAAACAGATTATAAAAGGATTGGCCGAAATAGGGGCTTTTGGTCCTTATATTCCTGAAGAATACGGCGGAGCAGGTCTTGATCAGATCAGTTATGGACTTATAATGCAGGAAATAGAACGGGGTGATAGTGGCGTGCGATCTACCGCTTCTGTGCAGTCTTCTTTAGTGATGTATCCTATTTTTACCTATGGAACTGAAGAACAACGTAAAAAGTATTTACCAAAGTTAGCCTCCGGTGAATTGATGGGATGTTTTGGTCTTACCGAGCCAGATCACGGATCAAATCCTGGTGGAATGGTGACCAATTTTAAAGATAAGGGCGATCATTTTCTACTGAATGGGGCCAAACTTTGGATCTCTAATTCTCCTTTTGCAGACATTGCGGTAGTATGGGCAAAGAACGAGGAAGGACGGATCCACGGCCTGATCGTAGAGCGTGGTATGGAAGGATTTTCTACCCCGGAAACACACGGCAAATGGTCTTTACGTGCTTCGGCTACAGGAGAACTAATTTTTGACAATGTAAAGGTCCCGAAGGAGAATATACTTCCGGGCAAAAGTGGTTTAGGAGCACCCTTAGGGTGTCTAGATTCTGCTCGCTTCGGAATCGCCTGGGGTGCTATAGGGGCGGCCATGGATTGTTATGATACGGCCCTTCGTTATGCAAAACAACGGGTTCAATTTGGAAAGCTACGCAATTGCAACAGAAAAAACTTGCTGAGATGATCACTGAGATCACCAAAGCACAATTATTAGCCTTCCGTTTGGGTCAATTAAAGAATGAAGGAAAAGCCACTACGGCACAGATCTCCATGGCAAAGCGGAACAACGTGGAAATGGCAATCAACATTGCCCGTGAGGCCAGACAGGTATTAGGAGGAATGGGCATTACCGGGGAGTACAGTATAATGCGCCATATGATGAATTTAGAATCTGTACTAACCTATGAAGGAACCCATGATATTCATTTATTGATCACAGGAGCCGATATTACGGGCTTTCAAGCCTTTAAATAAACAAGCTTAGTTTTCCAGGATCCTATTAACGGAATTGGCCAATTCTTCCTTTTGATCTAGCGTCTTTTGAGCCACGGTAAACAGGCTCATACTCCGGTTTAGATTTTGGTCAGGATATCGTATTTGGTAATAGACATCATTCTTCAAATAATCAGTCAAAGCACGTAATCCATGCAAGAAAGGCATTAGCACCGCTCCATAGGGGAGTGCTTTTTTTTCTGCAGTGGAAAGTTCAAGGCCACTTTCTTTGAGGCCTTGTAGGAATGCATCGGCCATCTTAAGATTAAAAGAAATTTTATTCAGATCTAGTTCATCTTCCTGACAAGGATTTGCAATAGTTCTTATGGCGTCGCCAAAATCGAAATGAAAATACCCCGGCATAACCGTATCAAGATCAATCAGGCATAAAGCTTTCCCCGTTTTTTTTGAGAATAGGAAATTATTGAGCTTGGTATCATTATGGCAAATACGTAAGGGTAGTTCTTGTGGAAGATCTGTTCTTATTTTGTTCAGTGTGGACTCAGCAAATAAGATCCATTTCTTAGCCTTCTCTGATCTATCTTTGGAAGCATTCTTTATGGCCTTATGAAATTCGGTCACTCGCTTTTCCAGGTCGTGAAACCCTGGAATGGTTTCTACAAGAGCATTTTCAGGAACGTCTTGTAGTGATCGATGGAAGATTCCCAGTATTCTTCCTGATTCATTGGCAACCTTGAGATCATTGGTAGTATTGTAAGAAATACTATCCGGGATATAGGTCATAAGTCGCCAGTATTCTCCATCCATATCCTTGTAAAAAGGGGTTCTTGCCTTGGTTGGCATCAGATCTATGGGGGTGTATCCTTTTTGGTTTAAAAAAGGCAATATGGCCTCCAAATTTTGCATTAAACCCTCAATATCCTGAAAAACGTGGCGATTAAGGTGTTGAAGTAGATATTTAGGGATGTCCTT
>NZ_CAMYKH010000056.1 GCF_947258935.1 uncultured Muriicola sp. | reverse complement strand
ATTGTCGCAAAAAATTTAAGGGGAAGGTCCCTCGAGGACAAAATAAACGAACTTCTTCAATAATACCTTTAATTAAAATTGAAAAACCTTGATGCTTGCCCATCAGGGTTTTTTATTGTAATTACATACGTTTCAATTTAAAATCTATTCCGTACGTCTTCGAAGACTCCTGACACCGTAACATCATCGCCCATATCTACTTCCCCAAATATGTTCATTACGGAGTCTTCACCAATAAACTCAATTGTGGAGTCATCCTCAAGAATTAAATCTCCGTAAATCGTTATATTCCCTTCTATTCTGAAGGTTGCTCCTTTTTCTACTTTAATTTCTTTTTGCTTTTTATTACTTCCTACACTCATGGAACCATTTAATTCCAGAAGGGCATTTTCCTTTATATCTACGTCATTGCTTACAGTCCAGGAACCGCACAAAAGTAGTGACGCATCCTTTTCTAATTTAATGAAATTAAAGCTTTTGGCACCACTAAAGGCATAATCCTCACCTTCATTGATCACCAATTTCGCAGACCCACTGTATTCTGCTAAAGAAGAGCACTGGGCTTCCAAACTAAGGGATAATCTGTTCAACTATAGATCCGTCTAATTGTAACACTCCATAAGGTTCTGTTGTATTTCCTTCATCATCAGAAATTGAAAGTCCGGCACCTCCATTGGCCATTAAAACCATTTCCTTATTTATGGCTACCGCATTGGTTACAATATCGCCTATTGGTGCCTCATTCGGATCAATTAGGATTGGTATATACTGCAATAGTGATCCTGAATCAAAAGAGTAAACGCCGGCACCTTTGGAGCCTTCTGCTACAATGATCTTGTCTCCTATAAAATCTATAGACCTTTTTGTATACAACCCAAAATCTGTGTTTATTGCTATTTCTTTTTCGGCTTTAAGATTGTCATCTAAGACCCTAATCCCCAAACTAGCATCTAAAAGAGCCAATTTGTTATCGTCAAAAGCCAACGACCGAAGATCTGTAAATGCTACTTCTTTTTTTATGTCGAGGTCTTTTGTATCATATATGGTGATAGTCCCGTCTTTCCCGCTGGTTACATAAGCCTCATTCCCGTCAATGACAATATCTGTAGCATTGTCACCGGCCTGGAACCCGTAAATTACTCCTGCATTCGTATCCATGACCCCACTAAAAACAGGAATTTTGGTGATAAAAGAATTAGATAGGGCTGTAAAGCTGGAAGTAGCGTCCATTCCACCCACAGCATATAGGAATCCTTCTGAATATTGTAGTGAATTAATGTCTGCATTGGCGTATACCACCCTAGAAGTAACTATAGGATTGGTAGGATCCGATACATTAATAATATCTATTGCTCCCGAATACTCATCACCGGCAATATTATAGGCAACATAGGCATAGTCATCCTCCACAAATACATGGGCAGCCGTAAGGCCCGTTATTGGTCCGTAGGTAGGTGGATTGACCTGGGCGATCATTGTTAAGGGATAATTACCAGCTGGTTCTTCGGCGGCTTTAAATGCGCGTTTTCCGGTGGTGTAATTTTCATCAATAGAGATATCAATAACGCCAGCCTTATCAAAATTAATACTGCCCGCTAATTTAATAGCATCGTTTTCCTCGAAAATACTTGATTGTTGTTCGTCAATAAAGATAGTTGTCTCATCACTACAAGAAGTGACAAGAACTAAGACCATTAGAAATATTGGAAATATTCCTGTTTTCATAAGTAGGTATTTTAATAACGTAGTTTGGGCTCTACATTAACGACAAAAAAACATATAAAGTATGTCTCCTAAACAATTTATTAGATGAACTACATTTAACAAGGTATAAATCAATGATTACAGGGAATCAGGGGCTTTTGGGTAAATAAGAATTCCCTTACAATTTACCCAGTTTTTCCAGGATAAAAAGGATCACAATTGGCAGGGCAAGAAGAATAACCATTAGGGTGTCTGTGACAAACAGATCCGGTTTAAACAGCAGGGTAATAAAATACCCACCTATTGCCCCACCGAAATGCGCCGTATGTCCTATATTTCCCAGTCTTTTTTTCATCCCGTAAATAGAATACAGCATATACAAGATCCCCAGGACATAAGCCGGCAGGGGAATTGGGATAAACATGATACCCAGTTGCATATTGGGTTGAAGCAAAATCGCGGAATACAAGATGCCTGTTACTGCCCCACTGGCACCTACTGCACTGTAGAGGGGTTCTTTCTTATGAAAGAACAAAGCCAAAAGACTCCCGGCCAATAAGCTAACAAAATAGATAAGCAGGAATTTTGTGGGTCCAAACCAGCGTATGACCACATCTGCAAAGAAATAGAGCGTAAACATATTCAGAAAAAGATGCGATAGGTCTACGTGCAGAAAGCCTGAAGTAAGCATCCTGTCTTTCTGTCCGGCCTGGATTGCACCAATACCAAATTTATATCGTTCAAAGAACCCCTGATCATTAAATCCCTTAAGGGAGACCAGCACATTGGCTGCAATAATGGCCAACGTGGCCCAGTGTAAATTCATCAATTTTACGGTATGTTTGGGGCCAAATATAGCTATATTTGCCCATATTTTATATTGAATGCAACTACTTACCTATATTTTGGCCTACCCTTTTCTTTGGCTGATTTCTATCCTTCCACATCGCCTTTTTTACGGCTTTTCAGATTTTATGTTTTTCATGCTGTATTACGTTATTGGATATAGGAAAAAAGTGGTGCGCGACAATTTAGAATTAACCTTACCTGGAAAATCTGCCGAAGAATTGAATCAAATTCAGAAAGATTTTTACAAGCATTTTTGTGACATACTTCTCGAAATGGTAAAAACCATGCATCTCTCCAAAGAGGCTATAAAAAATAGGTTTCATGTGGAAAACATCGAACTAATTCAGGAAATTGAAAAGGAGAAAAGCATATTGATTGTCCTTTCACATTACGCCAATTGGGAATGGACTGTTAGTATAAACAATTACACAAAATCAAGAGGATTTGCTGTATATCAAAAAATTGGAAATGTCTATTTTGATCGGATGATTAAAAAATTTCGTTCAAAATTAAATACTACACCCATTGAAAAAAGGGAAACCTTTAAAACTATGATCCGGAATGAACAAGAAGGTATCACGGGCATATATGGGATGGTAAGCGATCAGTCGCCCATGGCAAGCAGAGCCCAGTACTGGAGCACCTTTATGGGGATTAAGGTGCCTGTTTTTAACGGAGCAGAGGTTCTTGCCCAAAAACTAGACCTGGCAGTAGTCTTCTTAAAGGTATCTAAGGTAAAAAGAGGTTATTACAGGGCCGAATTCATCCCTATAACGAGAAATGGAAAGAGCACAAAGGAGTTTGAGATCACGGAACAGTTTCTAAGACTTACAGAACAACAGATAAAGGAGCGTCCCGAACACTACCTATGGACCCACAGACGATGGAAACACAGAGACAAAGCCCCTGTAAAGTAATTATCCCTTTTTTGTGATCTCCTGTATTTCTGAAATAATCTTATCCGCCAATGCATCGGCTTCTTTTTGACTGGGAGCTTCCGTATAAACCCTGATTATGGGTTCGGTATTCGATTTCCTCAAGTGTACCCAGGTGCTGGCAAAATCTATTTTCACTCCATCAATAGTACTGGGATTCTCATGAGCATATGTAGCAGCCATCGTTGCCAGGATCTTATCTACATTTATACTTGGAGTGAGTTCAATTTTTTTCTTACTCATAAAATAGGAGGGGTAACTCTTACGCAACTCGCTTACCTTCCCTCCTCTTTCGGCCATTAACATTAGAAATAAGGCGGTTCCTACCAGAGCATCCCTACCGTAATGACTTTCAGGGTAGATGATACCTCCATTTCCTTCACCCCCAATAACGGCCTTAGAAGACTTCATCAATGCCACCACATTTACCTCTCCCACGGCTGCAGCGTTATATTTTCCACCATGTTTCTCAGTAATATCTCGCAATGCACGAGTAGATGAAAGGTTAGATACTGTATTGCCGGGCGTTTTGCCTAAAACATAGTCTGCACAGGCCACCAAGGTATATTCTTCCCCAAACATCTCCCCATCTTCACTAATAAATGCCAGCCGATCCACATCCGGATCCACTACGATACCAAAATGGGCTTTTTCTTTGACCACCAACTTGCAAATGTCTCCTAAATGTTCTTTCAGAGGTTCCGGGTTATGAGGGAAATGCCCTGTGGGATCACAGTATAATTTTATAACTTCTACTCCTAATTGATCAAGTAATTTGGGAATGGCAATTCCACCAGAAGAATTCACCCCATCTACAACTACCTTAAACTTTCCTTTCTTTATGGTCTCCGCATCTACTAAAGGAAGATCGAGGACTTCATCTATGTGAATATCTATATAAGAATCATTTTTCTTAATACTTCCCAAGGCATCAACCTCTGCAAAAGAAAAATCCTCTTTGTCTGCCAGTTTAAGGATAAGTGCTCCTTCTTCTGCATCTAAGAACTCGCCTTTATTGTTGAGCAATTTTAGCGCATTCCATTGTTTAGGATTATGGCTGGCAGTTAATATGATACCACCATCCGCATTCTCCAAAGGAACAGCAATTTCAACTGTTGGCGTGGTAGAGAGTCCAAGATCTACCACATCTATTCCCAGTCCAACAAGTGTTGAAACCACCAGACTCTGTATCATATCTCCTGATATTCGTGCATCTCTTCCAATGACCACTTTAAGTTGTTTTTTTGGATGCTGATTCTTTAAAAAGGTGCCATAAGCCGCAGCATATTTTACTGTATCTACCGGAGTTAAATTTTCATTGGGTGTTCCCCCAATGGTGCCGCGAATGCCAGAAATGGATTTTATTAGTGTCATAATGTTGGTAAAAGTTTTTGCAAATATACACGTATAGTGTCTTATGGTGAGGCCCTTCTTTGTAAATTCGGGCGATGAATTTTTTAGCTCATATTTATCTCTCTTTTGATGATGACGAGGTCAGCATTGGAAATTTTATTGCTGATAGTATACGTGGGAATCGATATACCCATTTTCCTGAGACCATTCAAAAAGGAATTTTGCTTCATAGAGCAATAGATACCTATACTGATGCACATCCTGTGCACAAAAAGAGCAGTAAACGCCTGCATATCAATCAAGGACATTATAGCAGGGTGGTGATAGATGTTTATTACGATCATTTTCTGGCAAAAAACTGGTTGAAGTATTCCGAGGAACCCCTGGAAACCTTTGTAGAGAGATTTTATGCCTTATTATCTGAATACTACGAGCTACTCCCGGAACCTACTAAAAAAATGATGCCTTATATGATCGGAGATAACTGGTTGTTGAACTATGCCCATATTAAAGGCATTGATAAAGTATTAAAAGGACTTTACCGGCGTACCGGCAAACGCAGTAACATGGATAAGGCCGTCCTCGACCTTCAGAAGCATTATGATCTTTTCGAATCAGAATTCCACAGTTTTTTTAAAGATTTAGTTATCTTTTCGCATCAGAAATACAAAGACCTGTAAAATCCTATTCCTTATACGTATGGTAACAAGAATAAAACAGATCACAATCTTAAGTCCTACTGCGCTATTCTTACTGGTATTGCTTGTCTTTAATAGTGTTCAATGCAGGAGAGCTCCTGCAGCACCCACCGGACTTATTACAGACAAGGCCATGGTGGTTTCCGCACGGGAAGAGGCTTCTGCAATAGGAGTAGCTGTTCTAGAAAAAGGAGGAAATGCTTTCGATGCTATGGTAGCTACAGAGCTTGCCTTGGCAGTTGCCTATCCTTTCGCGGGAAATTTAGGAGGTGGAGGTTTTATGGTCTATAGAAAAGCTAATGGAGACGTAGGATCTCTGGATTATCGCGAGAAAGCACCCTTATCAGCCACTAAGGATATGTATCTGGACTCACTGGGAAATGTAATTCCCGGGATGAGTACGGTAGGAGCTACTGCTGTAGGAGTTCCTGGTACTATAGCAGGTGTTTTTGAAGTACATGCAAAGATGGGAAGTTTGCCAATGAATGAGATCCTGAAACCCGTTATAGAATTTGCGGAAAAGGGTGCGGTTGTTACCGAAAACCAGGCAGCTAGATGGGACCATTACCGAGATCAAATTTTAGAAGTTAATGGGGAAGAAACCCTTTTTTATACCACATGCAGAGCAGGCGACACTTTGCATTTTCCCAACCTTGCCAGGACCCTTAAAAGGATAATGGAAAATGGTAGAGATGAGTTTTACAATGGCGAAACTGCCAAAAAACTGGCTTCATTTATTCAGGAAAAAGGAGGTTTTGTAACAGAGGAGGATCTTGCCAAATACGAAGCAGTATGGCGACAACCGGTAATATTTAAATATAAGGACCTGCGGATCATCAGTATGAGTCCACCCAGTAGCGGGGGCGTTACCATCAATCAGATTTTTAAAATGATTGAACCACATGATATAGGTGACTTTGATCATAATTCCCCTGAAGCCATTCAGCTTTTAACGGAGGCATTCAGGCGCGCATATGCAGATCGAAATTACTATTTGGGCGATCCAGATTTTGTAGATATTCCATTAGATTTTCTTCTAAACGATCGTTATCTCAGCAAACGTATGGAGACCTTTTCTTTTGAACAGGCCACTAAGTCTGAAGATGTTTCACACGGAACTGTTGAGATCATTGAAAGCGCAGAGACTACACATTACTCCATTGTAGATGCCGAAGGGAATGCTGTGTCGGCAACAACTACCTTAAACGGCGCATATGGTTCCAAATTATATTGTGATGAACTAGGCTTCTTTCTGAATAACGAAATGGATGATTTTAGTGCCAAACCTGGGGTTCCCAACATGTTTGGCCTTATTGGAGCGGAAGCCAATAGCATTGCCCCTGAAAAACGAATGCTGAGCAGCATGACACCCACCATCGTTGAAAAGGATGGTGCACTTTGGCTAGTGGTTGGAACTCCCGGGGGGTCTACTATCATTACTGCTGTTGCTCAAACAATTCTCAACGCTTATGAATTTAATCTGAGTATGCAACAATCCGTAGAGGCACCCAGATTTCATCATCAGTGGCTCCCTGATTTTATCATTTTTGAACCGGATGGGTTTCCCGAAAGCACCAAGGAAGCATTGAAGGCAAAAGGCTATTTGATTAATGAAGGAAGAACGCCGGTAATTGGTAAGGTTGATGCCATCAGGGTCCTGGCCGATGGCCGACTGGAAGGAGGTGCCGATCCAAGGGGCGATGATAAGGCAGTGGGCTATTAAAACTGTGAGAGTCTTTATAATTTTTTCTTTAAAAATGATCTAAATGCAAGGTTGGTTAAATCGAATTATTGGAGTCTTTATTCTGCTGATACTTATAATTCTTGGCTTAAAACTTTTGTATTACAATGATCCGGTTCCTACAGGTGAGCATCCTGAAAAAGCAGATATATTGGCCCATAAAATGTTAGATGCAATTAACCACGAAGCCTATAAAAATACACGGTATCTTTCCTGGTCCTATCGACGTGGGAAACATCAGTATCGATGGGATAAGGCTATGGGCAAGGCAAGAGTTGAATGGGGTGAAAATATTGTTTTGGTAAATTTAAATGATCCTGACAAGAGCATAATTAAAGCCCCAGATAAAAGTATCACAGAACCTGAGAGACGGGAGCTAATAAAACAAGCGGTCTCTTATTTTAACAATGATTCTTTCTGGTTAGTTGCGCCATTTAAGGTTTTTGATAAAGGCACAAAAAGAAGCTTGGTTCCGCAAGAAGATGGGAGCAATCGCCTTTTGGTAACTTATACTTCAGGGGGAGACACCCCTGGCGACTCTTATCTCTGGGAACTGAATGAAACAGGACTCCCGGTAAGTTTTAGAATGTGGGTTCAAATAGTTCCTTTAAATGGCTTTGAGGCAAGTTGGGAGGGTTGGCATAAAACAGAAAGTGGTGCCTTGTTGCCTCAATCCCATAAAGTAGGCCCTTTTACACTAGATCTTGGTACAGTGCGAGCATGGTGACCTTGAAGTTACTAGGCTTTCAATTGTTTTTTTAGATCTTCCATGGATTCCTGAAGCTGTCTCAACAAACCATTTTCTGTAGTTGCATCAACCCCAAAAGTGATCTTACTGCTCACCTGCCATAATTCCTGGATCTGATATGGTTCTATTTGATAGGGAGGATAGTTTTCGTTCAATGAGATCAGCATAAGCTGCTGTGCATTTGGCGGACGCTCAATTTTTTTGACCATCACAGAATCTTGTAATACTACCACGTAGATCTTATTCGGATTCACATCTTTTATATCTTCAACAGCCTTGGCTAAAACCCATTCTCCGGGTTTTAGATTGGGAAGCATACTGTCTCCTTCTACCTGAAACCCCCTATATGTAGCATTTCTAAACTCCGGAATGGGAAGATCAAAGGCCGGTAATTGACGATACCAGGTAGTATCCTGGATGTTCTGTGGGTAACCGGCTGCGGCTTTGGCATTTACCAGCACCATATTCTCGTTATCTGAACTGTCTACGGTGACTACTTTTGGAATTACACTGGTATTTGAAGACTCCAGATACTGTTGCTCACTTTCACCAAAAAGCCATAATGGATTGATCTTAAATTGTTTTAACAACTCAGAAACTACTTTGCCCGATAGCTTTGTACGTCCTCTTTCAATATCTGCTGTAGTACTGGATACTCCTAATAAGGCCGCAAATTCTGCCTGCGTATAACCCAATCCACGGCGAATATCAATGAAACGTTTAATAGTTAATTCGTTTTCCATAATTCTTTTTGTAAATAAGTAAAAAAGTGTTCTTCCTTTCAAAGATACATAATTTGGAATATATCCAAAATTATAATAGGAATATTTCCATATTATGGAATATATCCATATATTTGGAATATATACATAACCCTTTGGAAACTGAATTAAACATAATGGCATTATGAAACATATAAAGGATACCTTATTTTATGATGGAAGTTTTAATGGATTTCTTACGTTACTTTATGAAGTTCAAGCAAGAAACCTTACCCTAGAGAGCATTCAAAAAACCCAAGATCAACAAGAGGTGCTATTTATAGACTGTATTTCGCATTCCTTAGTGAGGAACAGAATATTGAATGGAAATTATTTCAATTCCACCAGCAACTTACAGGAAATGTAGGTTTAGAAAATAAAGGGATGTCGGTCACCAATAATTTGCATATAGAACAACTAGCAAACTTAGTAGAAAAGGAAAAATGGACCATTGAGCGGAAGTTATTCATAGATCACACGGGAGATAGTATTTCTATCAATACTATTCAACCCAAGTTTAATGTTCTTCCGCTGATCTCTAAGTTCTTTAGAACCCGCTATAAAGAACAGGAATGGGTGATTTATGATTCCAAAAGGAGTTACGGTTTACATCATAGGAATGGTGCCATGGCTTTTACAACCTTACCCCCGGATCAGTTAGAACCATTTTTCTCAGAAAATTATTCTGGAGCATCTTCCCTTGATCGTCCTGAAAAGATGGACACGCCAGAGCAGCATTCTTTAAGAAAAAGCGACCGGAAATCGCGCCATATTCAGGCAGTGGCTTAAAGAAATCAATTCTAAATGTCATCGTCTCTACTTGTTATGGCAATAAACGTTTTAATCGTGTTTAAAGGAATTTGTCATTCATCTATTTAATTTTGAATTAACAATACACAAGTGACACCAACTTCTTTTTTATAGCTCAAAACAGTACCTTTGCCACTTTGCCTTATTGCATGACAAAATTTGATGAACATATTGAGGTCAAAGGAGCGCGGGTCCATAATCTAAAGAACATAGATGTCAGCATTCCCAGAGAAAAATTGGTAGTGATTACCGGGCTTTCTGGTAGTGGAAAATCTTCCCTGGCCTTTGATACCATATACGCTGAAGGACAGAGACGCTACATTGAGACATTTTCAGCCTATGCGCGACAGTTTTTAGGAGGTCTGGAACGGCCGGATGTTGACAAGATCGACGGTCTCTCACCGGTCATAGCCATAGAACAAAAAACCACCTCCAAATCGCCTCGTTCTACCGTTGGAACCGTAACCGAGGTATACGATTTTCTTAGACTGCTATTTGCCAGGGCAGCCGATGCCTATAGTTATAATACCGGTGAAAAAATGGTGAGCTATTCTGATGAACAGATCAAAGAACTCATTAAATCTAGCTATAGGGGACAGCGTGTCAATGTACTGGCTCCTGTTGTTAAATCAAGAAAAGGACATTATCGGGAGCTTTTTGAACAAATTGCCAAACAGGGCTTTGTAAAAGTAAGGGTAGATGGCGAATTAAGGGATATCCAAAAAGGGATGAAGGTAGATCGTTACAAGATGCACGACATTGAGATTGTCATAGATCGTTTAGCGGTAACAGAAAATGAAGAGTTGGATAAACGCCTTTCGGAAACTATTAATACAGCCATGTATAGCGGGAATGATGTAATGATGGTACTGGCAGAAGGTGAAACAGAAGCCCGTTATTTCAGCAGGGATCTTATGTGTCCCACTACCGGTATCTCCTACCCTACTCCAGAACCCAATACCTTCTCCTTTAATTCTCCGAAAGGGATGTGTAATGAGTGCAATGGTCTCGGACATATCTTCGAAGTAAACGAAGACAAGATCTTTCCAAATAAGAAATTATCAATTACAGCAGGGGGAATTGCCCCATTAGGTGAATACAAGAAATCATGGGCGTTTAAACAGTTAGAGACTATTGCAAAACGCTACGATTTTGAATTATCGGATCCTATGGAACAGATCCCTGAAGATGCAATGCATCTTATTCTCTATGGTGGGGAAGATAGTTTTGTGTTAGATTCTAAAACCCTTGGCGTAAAAAGGGACTACAAAATAGACTATGAGGGCATAGCAAATTTTATAAAGAATCAAATTAAAGGGGCAGATTCTACCTCCATTAAGCGCTGGGCCAAGGAATATATGGATAAGATCCAATGTCCGGAGTGTAAAGGATCCAGACTTAAGAAGGCCTCATTGAATTTTAAAATTGGAGAAAAGAATATCGCCGAACTGGCAGCCATGGATGTTGTTGAGTTGGCAGTATTTTTTAAAGGGCTTGATGCGACATTGGAAGGAAATCAAAAAATAATAGCAACCGATATTATCAAGGAAATTAATAGTAGGATCCAGTTTTTGTTGGATGTAGGCTTAAATTACCTTTCTTTAAACAGAAGTTCTAAATCCTTATCCGGAGGAGAAGCACAACGGATTAGACTGGCTACACAGATAGGATCTCAATTGGTTGGGGTACTATATATTCTGGATGAGCCAAGCATAGGACTTCACCAGCGAGATAATAACCGTTTGATAAAGTCTTTGGAAGCATTAAGAGATCTGGGAAATTCGATCATTGTTGTAGAACATGATAAAGAGATGATAGAAAGCGCGGATCATGTCATAGACATGGGACCTCTGGCCGGAAAACACGGAGGGGAGATCATCTCAGAAGGAGCTCCTGGCGAACTAAAACAACACCACACTCTCACTGCTGACTACATGACCAGGGTCAAAGAAATTCCCATTCCCAAAAAAAGGCGTAAAGGCAATGGCAAACAAATTCTTCTTGAGGGATGCACAGGAAATAATCTAAAGAACATTACTGCTCATTTTCCGTTGGGAAAAATGATAGGTGTAACCGGTGTTTCCGGAAGCGGTAAATCAACATTGGTAAATGAGACCCTCTACCCTATTATGAATGCGTATTACTTCAATGGAGTAAAAAAACCAATGCCATACAAGAAGATCAGTGGGTTAGAGCATGCAGACAAGGTTATTGATATTAACCAATCGCCTATAGGAAGAACTCCAAGATCTAATCCGGCGACATATACCGGTTTGTTCAGTGAGGTCAGGGCCTTGTTTACAAAAACACCTGAAGCAGCCATCCGAGGTTATAAACCGGGTAGGTTTAGTTTCAATGTGAAAGGCGGCAGATGTGAAACCTGTCAAGGTGGTGGTCTGCGGGTGATTGAAATGAATTTTCTTCCCGATGTTACAGGAAGCTCAAAACCATACAAGATGTAGGTCTGGGTTATATTTATTTGGTGCAACAATCAAATACCTTATCCGGAGGTGAAGCACAACGGGTGAAACTTGCTACAGAATTATCTAAACGAGATACAGGGAATACTTTTTATATCTTGGATGAACCCACCACCGGACTTCATTTTGAAGACATCCGTGTATTGATGGAAGTGTTGAACAGATTAGTGGATAAAGGAAATACCATATTGATCATAGAACACAATATGGATGTTATAAAAATGGTAGATCATATTATTGATATCGGATATGAAGGAGGTAAAGGTGGCGGAATGATCGTTGCAGAAGGTTCTCCGGAAGAAGTGGCTTTAAACGAAAAAAGCTATACAGCACAATTCTTAAAAAAAGAATTAAACCTCGCGATGAGCCTTTGATAATTGTTTTACCGACTTTTATAATGGATCAATAAATTATTCGTTTTACAGTTTACAGTTTAACAAGATGAGAAAAGAAAAACACCACAAAGGATGGAATGAAATAAAAACCAATGACTCCTGGGCCATTTTTAAGATTATGGGCGAGTTTGTCATGGGTTTTGAGAAGATGAGCGTCATAGGCCCATGTGTAACCATATTTGGATCGGCGAGGACCAAACCAGGCGACCATTATTATGATCTAGCAGTATCTATGGCCAAAAGCGTTTCGGAGGCAGGCTACGGAATTATCACAGGTGGTGGTCCTGGTATCATGGAAGCGGGGAATAGAGGTGCACATTTAGCAGGAGGTACTTCCGTTGGTCTCAATATTGACCTACCCTTTGAACAGCATGACAATCCGTATATAGATATAGATAAGAGTCTGGATTTTGATTACTTTTTTGTCCGCAAGGTTATGTTCGTCAAATACTCGCAAGGATTTGTAGTGATGCCAGGCGGGTTTGGCACTTTAGACGAATTATTTGAAGCCATTACGCTAATTCAAACAAATAAGATCGGGAAATTTCCCATCATCCTTGTGGGCACTCAATTCTGGAGTGGCCTAATGGATTGGATCCAAAATACCATGTTGGTTGCTGGTAATATTAGCCCGGAAGATCTTCACCTTATTAAATTAGCAGATACTGCAGAAGAAGTGGTAGATATCATTGACGCCTTCTACAAAGGACATGCCCTGAGCCCAAACTTTTAAAATCAATATGGTGCCAAGAAATGCTGCTGTCCTATTGAAATATTTAGTCCTGTTTTTTCTATCAGGGCATTTTCAGGCAATTGCGCAACATACGAATATGCTAAAAGCTACCTTGGAGGCAGAGACAAGGGAAATAAATATACAGCAAGAGTTCACTTATCAGAATAGTTCTCAGGATACACTTCATGAATTATACTTCAATGACTGGACCCATGCGTATTCTGACAAAAAAACAGCCTTGGCAAAACGCTTCGCTGAGGACTTTAAAAAAAGTTTGCACCTGGCAAAACCTGAAGAGCGTGGATCAACCCAGATCTTCGGGATGGCCGATTTTGAGTTTAGGGCCCTTTCGTGGAAGCGCACTAGAGAAAAGGACCTAATCAGGATCCAACTAAATAGTCCGCTACCTCCGGGAGAATCTTTAAAAATGTATTTTACCTACACCATTAATTTACCTCCAAACAGGTATACCCCCTATGGCTATGATTCTAAGGGCGATTATTACCTGAAGGACTGGTATCTAAGTCCGGCCGTATATGATGGTACCTGGCAATTGTATTCCAACAAGAATTTAGAAGATCTTTATACCGGTAGTACAAATACCAATATTAATTTCACTTTTCCAGACTCACTCTATCTGGGCACCAATTTTAATGAAGTAAATATCACTCAATACCCCACTAAGCAAGTTGCAAGTTTAAAAGGGGAAAATCGCAAAAGTTGTGACATCATCCTTAATACCAGAAATAGGTTTGTAAAGCATGTCACTCCTTATCTAATTGTAGTTACCGATATTCAATCTGGTAAATACGATGAGATCTCACAGGGGATTTCAATCAACAGAATTACACAGTTCATTCATGAGAATCTTGGAGATTTTCCTTATGAACAACTATTGGTCAGCGAGATCGACTTTAACAAGAACCCCTTATATGGATTAAACCAATTGCCTTCTTTTATACGGCCCTATCAGGAACAATTTCAATTCGAAATGAAGTTCCTTAAAACAGCTCTGATAAGTTATTTAAGAGAAACACTTTTTTTAAACCCCCGTAAAGAACAATGGGTCTCGGATGCCATTGTAAACTACCTTATGATCAATTTTGTAGACACTTACTACCGGGATCAAAAACTATTAGGCAAGTTATCTTCCATTTGGGGAGTTCGAAATTTTAATATAGCACAAATGCCATTTAATGATCAGTATCCTTTTTTGTACATGCTAACTGCAAGAAAGAATCTTGATCAACGTTTAACTACCCCCAATGACTCCCTTATTAAATTCAATCAAAAGATAGCCAATAACTATAAGGCGGGCTTAGGTCTGTCTTATCTTGCGGCCTATACAAGTCCTGAAGAAATAAATAAGAGTATTAAGGAATTTTACAACACTTATAAACTCCAGTCTGTTACTCCTAAAGATTTTGAAAATACAGTAGTTTCTAATGTTTCACAGAATGTAAGCTGGTTCTTTGACACCTATGTGAATACTGATAAGCGGATTGATTTTAAAATCAAAAAGGTGGTTAAGACAGAAGATAGCCTTCAAGTGATCCTAAAGAACAAGACGGGAACCAATGTACCTATTTCATTGTTTGGACTACGTAAAGATTCTGTGATCTCCAGGTATTGGTTTTCAGATATAACGGTATTAGATACAGTGCCAATTCCCAATAATATGGAGGACCGACTTGTATTGAATTACGATCAGAAAATCCCTGAATTCAATCAACGGGATAACTGGAAATCTTTGATCGGATTTTTCTCAAGTAACAAAAAATTAAAATTGCAATTCCTGAAAGATGCTGAGAACCCTTATTACAATCAGATCTTCTATATGCCCGTAGCCGGTTTTAATGTATATGACGGTATCTCCCCTGGACTTAGATTAACCAATAAAACTTTTTTAGAAAAACCTTTTGTGGTTGTTCTTGCTCCTTCCTTTGCGTTAAAAGAAAGGGCGCTTGTAGGTTCTGGAGGAATAAACTATCGTAAATACCTTCAGAAAAGTGGCCTTTATGTGGTGAATTTCAGTCTAAATGCTTCCAGCTTTCATTTTCAAACTAATTCGCGTTACAGCACAATAACACCATCAATAGGATTCGGATGGCGACCAGATGATCTAATTTCCAATGAGCGTAAGTCGCTCGTATTTCGTTATGTAAATGTACTTCGGGATATAGACCCGTCCTTAGATATTGAGACCGATCCGGATTATAGTGTATTCAATGCCAGATACAACCATTACAACAACGGGATCATAAATTATTTTTCATGGTTTGCCGATGCTCAGTATTCTGCCAATTTTACCAAACTGGCTTTTAATCTGGAGTATAGGAAACTCTTTGATAATAACACGCAGTTAAACCTTCGCTTTTTCGCCGGAAAATTTATACGCAATGAGACTAATTCCGATTTCTTTAGTTTCGCTTTGGACAGACCAACTGATTACTTATTCGATTACAATTACCTAGGACGTTCTGAAGAATCTGGGATCACTAGTCAGCAGATAATTATAGCGGAAGGTGGCTTTAAGTCTCAGTTAGAAAATCCCTTTGCCAACGATTGGATCGTCACAACAAACGCAAGTATTAATCTTTGGAGGTGGATAGAACTTTATGGAGATCTTGGTTATGTAAAGAACAAAGGTATTGATCCTCGATTTGTATATGATTCTGGTATTAGATTAAACCTGGTTACAGATTATTTTGAATTGTACCTCCCACTCTATTCTAACAAGGGTTGGGAAATTGCCCAGCCCGACTATGACGAAAAAATTAGATTCGTTGTTACCATAAGCCCTAAAACACTTATTGGGTTGTTTACCAGGAAATGGTTCTAACAGTTATATAATTCCTAATTTTTACCCTGTTTTTACAACTTATTATTAAATTTTAAATAAATATTATCTATTTATTGACAAATTGTTAGTGAATATAAGTACTAACACATTGTAAAAATCCTCATTTTTTGATATTTTCGTACAAACTAATGGTGCATGAATCCTAATCTACAGACCAGTGAGGATATTTCCTTCGATGAATTTCGAAAACAGATCCTTCATGATTATGAAATAGCGGTCATGAGCAGGGAATGTAGTGTGTTGGGAAGGCGTGAAGTACTTACTGGAAAAGCTAAGTTTGGTATTTTTGGAGATGGTAAGGAAGTACCTCAATTAGCAATGGCCAGGTCTTTTAAGGATGGTGATTTTAGAAGTGGTTACTACCGAGACCAAACTTTTATGATGGCTTTGGGTTATCTAACACCTAAAGCTTTCTTCCATGGCTTATATGCCACCATTGATTTAGAAAAGGAACCTATGAGTGCCGGCAGGCAGATGGGTGGCCATTTTGGAACTTTTAGCCTTCATGAAGATGGAACCTGGAAAGATCTTACCCAACAGAAGAACAGTAGTCCGGATATCTCCCCTACTGCTGGGCAAATGCCTCGTTTATTGGGTTTGGCACAAGCTTCTAAGATCTATCGTAATGTAAAGGGGATCAACTCTGAAAACTTTTCAGACAACGGTAACGAGGTTGCATGGGGAACTATTGGCAATGCGAGTACAAGTGAAGGCCACTTTTTTGAGACCATTAATGCCGCCGGGGTTTTACAAGTACCTATGATCGTTAGCGTTTGGGATGATGCCTATGGAATATCAGTACCTTCTAAATACCAAACCACTAAAGAAAATATTTCTGAAATTTTAAAAGGATTTCAGCGAAACGAAGAAGAAAAGGGCTACGAGATATTAAAAGTGAAAGGGTGGGATTATACTGCGCTGATTCACGCTTATGAAAATGCCTCAGATATTGCCAGGGAAGAACATGTTCCTGTCTTAATCCATGTAACTGAACTTACGCAGCCTCAGGGTCACAGTACATCCGGATCTCATGAACGCTACAAAAGTGAAAAGCGATTGGCCTGGGAAAAAGAGCACGACTGTAATAAACGGTTCAAAGAATGGATCCTATCCAACAAAATTGCTGCAGAAGAAGAGTTAACGGCCCTGGAGAAGAAAATAAAGATTGAGATCAGAATGGCGCGCAAAGACGCCTGGTACGAATTCCTGCAACCTCACAAGGAATCCAAGAAAGAAGTAGTTCATTTACTCGAAGCTGCAGCACAAAGCAGTCCAAATAAAGCCTTTATTACCAAAATAAAGAATGATCTAATTGCCATAGAAGAGCCCTTGAAAAAAGATCTTGCATCAAACGCAAGGAAGGCAATGAGGTATCTGTTAGGTGAACAATCAGGTGAAAAACAGGCTTTATCTCAATGGATAGATGACTATATTGTTAAAATGCAACCTCATTTTAGCTCGCACCTTCATAGCGAACTACCCTCCAAGGCTACCAACGTAAAGGAAATAAAGGCACAATATGCAGACCAGGCCGAGATGGTTGATGGTCGCATTATTCTTCGGGATAATTTTGATAAGCTTTTCAGTATGTATCCTGAGGTTTTGATCTTTGGGGAAGATAGTGGTGCCATTGGAGATGTTAATCAGGGATTAGAGGGCTTGCAAAAAAAATACGGGGAACTTCGTGTCTCGGACACTGGCATACGCGAAACTACCATAATTGGTCAGGGGATTGGTCTTGCCCTGAGAGGTCTTAGACCAATTGCCGAAATCCAATATCTGGATTATGTAATGTATTGCCTGCAAACACTTAGTGATGACCTCGCCACTTTATTATACAGATCAGTTGGCAAACAAAAAGCCCCATTGATTGTACGAACTCGTGGACATCGCCTGGAGGGTATCTGGCATTCCGGATCTCAAATGGGAGGAATTGTTCATTTGCTGCGAGGTATGTACGTTCTGGTTCCAAGGAATATGACCAAGGCTGCAGGGTTCTACAATACATTATTAAAGAGTGATGAACCTGCGTTGGTCATTGAAAGTTTAAATGGATACCGACTTAAAGAACCCATACCATCTAATCTTGGGGAACTTTGTACTCCAATTGGCGTTGTTGAAACAGTAAAAGAGGGAACAGATATCACAGTTGTATCTTACGGCTCTACATTGAGAATTGTTATGGAAGTGGCCCAGGAATTGAAGGAAGTTGGGATCAATATTGAAGTCATAGACGCCCAGTCACTGCTCCCTTTCGATCAGAATCATGATGTTTTAAAAAGCGTAAAAAAAACAAACAGATTACTTATAGTGGATGAGGATGTTCCCGGGGGATGTGCAGCTTATCTAATGCAGGAGATCATAGAAAAACAAGGTGCTTATCAATATCTGGATAGTGCCCCACAAACACTAAGTGCAAAAGCCCATAGACCAGCATATGCTACAGATGGGGATTATTTCTCCAAGCCAAATGCGGAAGATATCTTTGAAAAGGCATATAGTATAATGCATGAGGTGAATCCTTCAGACTATCCAAAATTAAGGTAAGTAGACAGTGTTCTATATTAATATTTCCTTATAGATCCTAACCTCAACATTATTACTACTTCTCATTAGGTAATTTTAACTTTCCTTTTATGTCTATTTGAAAATTTCTATGTTTAATGGTCTAAATAGAAGTCCTGTATGAGGATAGAAACCATCCTGGAGAAAAAATACAATCTTACCCTCACTTCCATAGCTCCCCTGGAAGGCTATGAAAGCATTAATTATAAAGTGCTCTCCAAAGAAGGAACTTTTGTCCTAAAACAATATGATAACAAGCCAAAGACCATAAAAGAAATTATCGCCGAAGATGATGTAGTATCCCACTTACAAAAATTAGAACCGTACCACTTCCCTCATAGGATCTCAACAAAAGAAGGGAACCCCTATTTTAGAACCAATGATCATCTTTACCGTCTATTGACCTTTATAGAAGGGGAATTTTTGGGTGAAGTATCGCATACCCCTGCCCTACTGTCTTCTCTTGGCATGTTCCTTGGACATATAGATAATAGGTTACTACAGGAAGATGTTGAAATATTGAAGGCAAAAGAAATTGTATGGGACCTAACACACTTTAGAAAGAATTATCAATATCGCACCTCTATCACTGATGCTAGAGATCGAAACCTTGTGGAGTACTTTTTTTTACAATTCGAAGAGCATATAAGGCCGATAATGTATGATCTTAGACAAAGTCTTATTCACAATGATGCAAATGATTGGAACATCTTAACGGATGGTAAAAAAGTGACTGGAATTATTGACTTTGGGGATATGTGTCATTCCTGGTTAATTGCTGAAGTAGCTATTGCGATGACCTATGTGATGATGAATAAGGAAGAACCTCTGAAATTTGGAATAGAGGTTTTGAAAGGCTACCACAAAGAACTTCCCCTTACGGCTCTTGAATGCGATTGTCTCTATTATCTTATTGCAGCCAGGCTGTGTATTAGCGTATGTAATTCGGCCTACGCAAAGGATCAAAAATCAAATTCATCTTATATTACCATCAGTGAAAAAGGTGCCTGGGACCTATTGTATAAATTGATCTCAATAAATCCTGTTAAGGCAAGAAATGAATTTCGTACAGCTTGTTCCTATCCCCGATCTTTTCCGTCCGTCAATACCGCACTTTTAAAGAACAGAGAGAAGCATTTTGGAAAAATTCTTTCTTTAAGTTATACCGATCCTATCCATATGGAAGGTGCGGCATTTCAATATATGTATGATGCAGAAGGAAATACATTTTTAGATGCCTATAATAACATCATGCTGGCGGGTCACTGCCATCCTTTGGTTGTTAAAGCGGGACAACAGGCAATGGCACAACTGAACACCAATACCAGGTATTTATATGATTCATTAGAAGAATACAGCACAGCTCTTTTAGAGAAATTTCCCCCTTCCCTGAACAAAGTGATTTTTGTAAACTCGGGAAGCGAGGCTAGTGACCTGGCCATAAGGATGGCAAAATATCATTCTCGAAAAAAGAAGATCATGGTGATGGAGCACGGATATCACGGGCATACCAATACAGGGATAAATATTAGTGCCTATAAATATCAAGCCACAGGAGGTATAGGGCAACAAACGGATACTATAGAAACCCCACTACCAAAGGTATTTGGTTCAAAATGGACTGATGATGGAAGTGCGGGTGCTGAGTTCTCCAAAAGAACAATAATGCAGATAGCAGAAAACAACGGCGATATTGCTGCTTTCATAGCAGAACCTATTGTGGGTTGTGGTGGTCAAGTCCCATTGGCGAAAGGATATCTTAAGGCTGTTTATCCAAAGATAAGAGAGCAGGGCGGACTTTGTATAAGCGATGAAGTACAGGTTGGATTTGGAAGATTGGGCGATGTTTTCTGGGGATATGAGTTATATGGTGTTATTCCGGATATTGTGATCATTGGAAAACCTATGGGTAATGGTCATCCTATGGGAGCGGTCATTACCACAGAAGAAGTAATGAGATCTTTTGAGAAAGGTCCAGAATTCTTTAGTTCTTTTGGTGGAAATCCGGTGTCTTGTGCCATTGGGCTTTCGGTACTACATGTAATTGAAGAAGAGGGTTTAATGGAACATGCCAAAAGAACCGGGAATTACCTTATGGATCAACTGCGTAACCTTCAAAAAACACATTCGGTTATTGGAGATGTAAGAGGACATGGCTTATTCCTTGGAATGGAGTTAAATGGTTTAAATGGACAACCTCTTACTGAATTAGCGTTCCTCCTCATAAATAATTTACGGGAACATCATATTTTAGTAAGTACAGATGGCCCCCACGAAAATGTGATCAAAATAAAACCTCCCCTTTCGTTTAATAAGGATAATTGTGATGAACTAGTTTCAAAAATAGGCACTATTCTTACCGAAAATGTTGATTTTCTATAAAAAAACTTTACATTTATTTTACATAACCCCAGATGTACAATGAAAAACAGTCTCCAAATTAACCTCGGCCTGGCCTTTTTAAGAGTAAGTTCTGCAGCATTAATTATGACGCATGGCATACCAAAATTTCAAAAACTACTATCGGGAGATTTAGAATTTGGTGATCCGTTGGGTATTGGTGGCGCTCCTTCTCTCTTCCTGGCAATTATAGGTGAGTTTATATGTCCTATATTGGTGATCATCGGCTTTAAAACACGTTGGGCAGCCGTCCCTACTGCAATTACTATGGCGGTAGCCGCCTTTATTGTTCATAGTTCGGACCCCTTTGGGGTAAAGGAAAAAGCGTTGCTTTTTTTGGTCCTATTTATAACGATCATATTCTTAGGTCCGGGTAAATACAGCATTGACAAAAAGTAGACTCCTACATTATTTTTACCAGTAACTCCTTCAATAGGTCCGATTGTGACACATTTGAAGAACCAACCCCTTTCCCTTTAAGATCCATTTCTCGTAACGAGGAGATGGCTTTGCTCGACTTTTTCATGGAATAGTTCCTGGCTGCAATTTGAAATTCATCTACAAAATAAGGATTGATCCTTAAGGCACTTGCAACATTTCTGGCAGAATGATCTTGCAGTCCATGATACTGAAGTAATTGAGAGAAAAAGGTGTTTAAAAGGGATACAGTAACAACAAATGGGTTGTCCTTTGGATTTTGTGAAAAGTAGGTGATGATCCTGGTTGCCTTAAGGATATCTTTCTCTCCAATGGCCTTCTTTAATTCAAAATTATTATAATCCTTGCTAATACCAATATGCTTTTCAATGATCTCCGGGGTGATCTCCGTATTCTTTGGCAGCACTACTTCTAGCTTCTCCAGTTCGTTATGAATCCTGCTCAGATCAGTTCCCAGGAATTCAACTAAAAGTATGGATGCCTTATGTGAAATTGAAAAACCTTTGTTTTTCAACATTTTTCTGATCCAATCTGATACCTGATTCTCGTATAATTTCTTACTTTCAAATACAACACCATTAGGCGCTTTTAAAACCTTGTGTAGCTTTTTTCTTTTGTCTAGCTTTTTGTATTTATAGCAGATCACCAAAACAGTGGAAGGCTGCGGATGTTCAGCATAGGTAGCTAATTTTTCAATAGTTCGAGATAATTGCTGAGCTTCCTTAACAATGATCACTTGCCTTTCGGACATCATGGGATATCTTTTGGCATTCGAAACTATATCATCTATTGAAACGTCCTTTCCGTATAAGGTCATTTGATTAAAACCTTTCTCCTCTTCCGACAGCACATTATTCCCAATGAATTCGGCTATACGGTCAATATAATATCCTTCCTCACCCATAAGAAAATAGATAGGTTTAATATCTCCTTTTCGGATCTCATCAATAAGCTGCTTCACTTCTTCCATCAAAAAAAAATCATCAAATTTGTGGTATGGAAAACTTAAATTTTCCCGGGTATAGGTTCCGATTCAAAAATAGCGAAAATAAACGCCTTATTTTTGATACGATCCGCAAAAAATATGTTGTTTTTCAACCGGAGGAATGGGTAAGACAGCATGTTATTCAATTCCTGACGATCGACAAAGAATACCCCTTTAGTCATATTAATGTAGAGAAACAATTAATGATCAATTCACTCAAAAAACGGTATGACATTGTGGTCTACAATCCGGATGGTTCCATCCATATTCTTGTTGAGTGTAAAGCACCATCAATTAAGATCACTAAAACGGTCTTCGATCAGATCGCCAGCTATAATATGGATCTCAGAGCTAATTATCTGATGGTCACAAACGGCCTGGATCACTTTTATTGCCAAATGGACTATGACCGATCTGCATACAACTTCCTGAGGGAACTGCCATCTTTTAAATAACATCCTATTAGTTCAGAATTCATGCTACAGCCAAAAGTCATTTCTAAATTATTTCTTTACTTTGTGCCCTTGCACAGAATCCATTGTTCAGAGCCTAAAAAACGGGGTACCCTTAGATGTTAAAAATAGCTGTTGTCATACTCAATTGGAATGGAGAGGCCCTTTTGGAGCAATATCTCCCTTCTGTGATTGAATATTCTAAAGGGGCCACTGTGTTCTTGGCAGATAACGCATCTACTGACGGCTCTGTAGCCTTTGTAAAAGCAAACTATCCAGAAATTACCATCATTCAGAACAATGAGAATGGCGGATTCGCTAAAGGATACAATGACGCCTTAGAACATGTTGATGCCGATATATATTGCCTGTTAAATTCTGATGTGGAGGTTACCCCACAATGGTTAGATCCAATCCGGAAGACGTTTGAAGCACATCCGGAAGCCGCTATTATTCAGCCAAAGATATTAGATCTATTAAACCCCAATTACTTTGAATATGCCGGAGCTGCAGGTGGTTATATTGATCAATTAGGCTATCCATTTTGTAGAGGTCGCATTTTTCAATCTCTAGAGGAAGACCACGGACAGTACAATGACACCAGGGAGATCTTTTGGGCTACCGGCGCCTGTATGTTCATTCGTAAAAAAGTGTACGATGATCTTGGGGGCTTCGATGAGGATTATTTCGCTCACCAGGAGGAAGTAGACCAAGGTTTATTATGTAGGCACTTCTGAAGTTTTACATTTAGGAGGCTCCACCTTAAGCAATATGAATCCAAGAAAAACATACCTCAATTTCAGGAATTCACTATTTTCCATCACAAAGAATCTTCCCCGAAGAAAGGCACTGGTTCTGATCCTGGTAAGGCTACTTCTTGATGGTATAGCCGCTCTGCGTTTTATATTGCAGGGTAAAAGCAAACACTGCTTTGCGGTTATCAGGGCTCATTTAAGTTATTACAGGCAGTTTCGCAAAATGTATCACAAGAGAGAGAAAGCGAATTTTATTGAAAAATACTCCAAGACAAAGTCCATCGTATGGTCTCACTACGTATATAGGATAAAGACATTTAACAATTTAGTAAAAGATTAACAATGTTCGCAAATATGCAAATGGACGATTGTATAATTTTGCTCTGTAATTGTAATAAAACCTAACTTTAACATCAATTCAAAAAATTAAAACAAGTTTAAATATGAAAAAAATATTATTAGCAAGTTTGGGGATGATGATCTTATTATCATCATGTGTATCTCAAAAGAAATATGCAGAACTGGAAACAAAGCAAAAAGAAACGCAGGATCTCTTAAACTCTGCAACAGTAAAATTAAATACCTGTTTGGAGGATAAAGCTACTGCCACATCTCGTTTAAAAACCCTTGAAGATCAAAATGCCTTTTTAAAAGCCAACAATCAGGATTTGATCAACAACATGGGGAACCTTACAACCCTTACCACTAAGGGAGCTGAGAACCTTGAGAAGTCTTTAGAAAGTCTTCAGGAAAAGGATCTTACCATCCGTAAATTACAGGATGCCATCACCAGAAGAGATTCAGTAAACCTATCACTGGTACAGAGCTTAAAAGGAGTTCTTGGTAATCTGGATGATACCGATATTCAGATCAGTGTTGAGAAAGGTGTTGTTTTTGTATCTATCTCTGATAAGTTACTATTCAGTTCTGGTAGCTATAATGTGACCGCGGCAGCAAAAGAAGTGCTGGGCAAAGTTGCCAAAGTAGTTAACAACAAACCAGACTTCGAGTTCATGGTTGAAGGCCATACAGATAATGTACCTTACAGTAGCGGTGTCTTATTAGACAACTGGGACCTAAGTGCCAAGCGTGCCACTTCTATTGTTCGTATCCTACAGAACGACTTTAAGGTAGATCCTGCTCGTATGACCGCTGCTGCACGTAGTTACTATGTGCCGCTTTTAGACAATGATACTGCCGGAAACCGTGCTAAGAACAGAAGAACAAGAATTGTAGTATTACCTAAACTAGATCAGTTTTATAGCATGATCGAAGAAGGAATGAAAGATCCTGCTATCAATAAGTAAGATATTTCAAAATAAATTAAAGGAACCGCGATACTAATCGCGGTTTTTTTTGTTTAAAGAATATCCAAACTGCCCTTCCCCTCTCGTACTACCAATGGCTCCGAACCAGAAAGATCGATCACCGTAGAAGGTACATTATGGCCGTAGCCTCCGTCAATAACAATATCTACAAGGTTCTTCCACTTTTCATGGATCAGTTCAGGGTCGGTAGTATATTCTATTACTTCATCCTCATCGTGAATAGAGGTAGATACAATAGGGTTGCCTAAGGATTCTACTATAGCCCTGACAATATTATTCTCAGGTACCCGGATCCCTACCGTCTTTTTCTTTTTAAAATCCTTTGGAAGATTATTGTTTCCGGGTAAGATAAATGTATAAGGTCCTGGCAAGGCTCGTTTTAGGATCTTAAAAGTAGGAGTGTCTATTTGTCTAACGTAGTCCGATAAATTACTAAGATCTGCACAGATAAAGGACCAGTTGGCTTTTTCTAGCTTAATACCCTTTATTCTGGCTATCTTTTCTAAGGCTCTAGATTTTGTAATATCGCAACCAAGACCATACACCGTGTCCGTAGGATATATGATTACACCACCTTTTCGCAATACATCCACCACCCTTTTAATTTCTTTTGGGTTAGGGTTATCATTATATATTTTAATGAATTCGGCCATAATCTAATTTAAGGTAGCACTTCCAGTTTCGCAAAGCGAAGAAGTAATTTTTTCACGTCCCCTTTTTCAAAAAGTATCTCTGCTTTCTTGTCATTCCCTGCTCCTTCGATTTTTAGTACTTTTCCCTTTCCAAATCGGCTATGATTTACATGAGTACCCACAGCTAAATCAAGAATCACCGATGGGTCACTCACATTAGGCGCTCCAAGTTCGGGTCTTATTTTTCTCAATTTCCGCAATTGATCAGTACTTGGCTTACCTGCTCTTGGAGGTGTTCCATTTGTAGGTTTTTGCTGTCGCAGACGGCTTTTATCTACTTCCCCGAATATATCAGAATCTATCAGGGGTTTAAACCTGTAACTGTCCACGGGGGTAAGATTTTCAATAAATTTTTCATCGATCTCCTCTAAAAAACGACTCGGTTCTGCATCTATCAATTTACCCCATCTGTATCGGTTCTGGGTATAAGTAAGATAGGCTTGTTTTTCTGCTCTGGTAAGAGCCACATAAAACAATCTCCGCTCTTCTTCCAGTTCACTACGTGTATTCATGCTCATTGCAGAAGGAAAAAGATCTTCTTCCATACCTACAATGTAGACATGTGGAAATTCTAACCCTTTTGCCATGTGTATGGTCATCAGGGCCACCCTGTCATCATCTCCGGTATCCTTGTCCAGGTCGGTTGCCAATGCTACATCTTCCAGAAATTCTGAAATATCTCCTCTGGCATCTGCCAATTCCTTTTGTCCTTCCACAAAATCCTTGATGCCATTTAACAATTCCTCGATGTTCTCCATACGGGCAATACCCTCAGGGGTACCATCCTTTTTAAATTCGAGAAGGATTCCGGATTTCTTAGCTACGTGCTCTGCCAGCGTAAAGGCATCAGCCCCTTCATTCATGATCTGAAAGCTTTTGATCATGGTGATAAAATCCTCTAGTTTTCGGCGAGTACCCGAATTGATCTTTAGATCTATCCTTTCTAAATTCTCAATGACCTCAAAAATAGATTTTCCGTAATGATTTGCCGCAACTGTTAATTTATCTACGGTAGTCTGCCCTATCCCTCTTGCAGGGTAGTTGATTATACGTTTTAGTGCCTCCTCGTCCTTGGGATTGATCACCAGACGTAAATAAGACAAGACATCTTTGATCTCCTTTCGTTGGTAGAAAGAAAGTCCGCCATAGATCCTGTAGGGGATATCCCTTTTGCGAAGCGCATCTTCAATGGCTCTACTCTGGGAATTTGTTCTGTACAAAACTGCAAAATGACCATTGGGCAATTGGTGTTGCATTCTGTTTTCAAAAATTGAGCCGGCTACAAATCTTCCCTCCTCAGCATCGGTGACACTTCGGTGCAATATAATCTTCGAACCTTCATCGTTGGCGGTCCAAACTACTTTTTCCAACTGATTTTTATTATTTGCGATTATGGCGTTGGCTGCATTCACAATATTCTTGGTAGAGCGGTAGTTCTGCTCCAGACGATATATAGCCACATCATCATAATCTCGTTGAAAATTAAGTATGTTGGTAATGTTGGCTCCCCGAAATGAATAAATGCTTTGGGCATCATCTCCTACCACACATATGTTCTGATACCTGTCTGAAAGCGCTTTTACTATGAGATATTGGGAGTGATTGGTATCCTGATACTCATCAACCAAAATATATCTGAACCTGTCTTGATATTTTAATAAGACCTCCGGAAAACGCGTGAGCAATTCATTGGTTCGAAGTAAAAGATCATCAAAGTCCATTGCCCCTGCCTTAAAACACCGGTCTACATAATTTTGATAGATCTCCCCTAACCGAGGTCTTTTTGCCATGGCATCGGCCTCCACCAACTCCGGGTTCTGGAAATATGCCTTTACCGTTATCAAGCTATTTTTATAGGAAGAGATCCTGTTTTGAATCTGTTTGTATTTATAAATATCCTTGTCGAGTCCCATTTCCTTGATTATGGAAGAGATCAATCGCTGGGAATCCTGGGTATCATAGATCGTAAAGTTGCTGGGGTAACCTAATTTATCCCCATCATACCTCAATAATCGGGCAAAAACGGAATGAAAAGTTCCCATCCAGAGGTTTTTAGTCTCAGCAGTGCCCACCAGTTCGGCAATACGTTTCTTCATTTCCCTGGCTGCTTTATTGGTAAAGGTTAAGGCGAGTATGTTGAAAGCATCCACATCCTGAGCCATAAGATGCGCGATCCTGTAAGTAAGGACGCGCGTCTTACCAGAACCGGCTCCGGCAATAACCATTAAAGGTCCATCCTTATGGACCACCGGCGCCCTCTGAGCCTCATTTAGATCATGTAAGTAGTGTTTCAAAAAATACCTTGTTTAAAAGCGGGAAGTTAGCCATTATTCATGGGTTGCTAAAACCTCGAATTTATTAATTATAAACAATGACTCCCTATTTTACACAATTTGAATATCTTTAGCTCTTATTAATTTTTATGGGATCTAAACCTCTTTACTACACGCTGCTATTCTCACTTTTATCCTATAGTTTTGGAATAGCGCAGACCAAGGAAACCGGACCGGTGATCAAAGATTTTGGAGCGGTTTGGATGATAGATGATCCGGACTATAAAACCTCATTAGACAGCCCTTTAAAGGTGGTTTTCGATATCATGAATAGTCCGGAATCTCCGGATAAATTAAATGCAAGTATAGAAACTGCAGCCCGTTTTTTGAACATGCATGCCCAGGCAGGCGTGCCACTGGAAAATTTAAGAGTGGCTCTGGTTGTTCACAACAAAGCGTCTAAAGACATAATTACAAACGCCGCCTATCTCAAAAGATATGGGGTAAATAATCCTAACGAGAAAATGATCATGGCCTTATTTGATGCCGGGGCGGAGATCATCTTTTGCGGACAATCTTCTTTATCTCGCGGATTTCCCAGATCGGAAACTTTAGAGGGGGTACAATTTGGTTTATCGGCCATGACGGCTCTTATTCAATTGCAAAATAAAGGATATCGACTTATTAAATTCTAATTTATAATTATGAAAAAAGTAGTACTATTAATTTCAAGCTGTTTGGTAGCCATCTCCGGCTTTTCTCAGGGGACTGCTCTAAATGATTCCTATTTGAATGTGGAAAAAAAGGTGATTGAATGGCGCAGAGACATTCACCAAAATCCCGAACTTTCCAATAGAGAATTCAAGACAGCAGAAAAGATAGCAGCCCATTTAAAATTGCTCGGTATAGAAGTTTCAACCGGCATTGCCTATACCGGTGTGGTAGGTGTTTTAAGAGGAGATAGCCCGGGTAAAACAGTTGCCCTGAGGGCAGATATTGATGCCTTACCGGTTTATGAACGCAACGATCTGCCTTATAAATCCACGGTTACCTCAGAATTTCTTGGTGAGAAAGTAGGTGTAATGCATGCTTGTGGCCACGATACGCACACAGCCATTCTGATGGGTGTTGCTGAAGTAATGGCAAAAAACAAAGACAAAATTAAAGGTACCGTAAAGTTTATTTTTCAACCGGCTGAAGAAGGGCCCCCACCGGGAGAAGAAGGAGGTGCCCTTCTAATGGTGAAAGAAGGAGTTTTAAAAAATCCTGATGTGGATGCCATATTCGGACTGCATATCGATTCTCAAACTCCTGTTGGAGTTATCCAGTACAAATCTGGAGGAGCTATGGCGGCCGCACAGAGTTTCACCATCATTGTAAAAGGGAAACAGAGTCATGGATCGGAACCCTGGTCCGGAGTAGATCCTATTTTGATCAGTGCTAAGATCATTGACGGTTTACAAACAATTATAAGCAGAGAAACCGAACTTACCAAAGAACCGGCGGTTATTACCGTTGGAAAGATCAAGAGTGGCGTTCGTTTTAATATCATTCCGGAAAGTGCTGAAATGATAGGGACTATCAGGACGCTTGACTATGATATGAAGGACAAACTGAACAAAAGGATGATGGAAATGGTACCTATGATCGCAAAGGCATACGGGGGCGAAGCTTCTATTGAGATCAAGGATGCTACGGATATCACCTATAATGATCCGGATCTGGTAACTATGATGTTACCTACTATTCTAAGGGTTGCAGGTGAAAGTAATGTGGAGGTACATAAGGCCATTACAGGCGCTGAAGATTTTTCTTATTTTCAGCGAGAAGTTCCCGGGTTTTTCTTCTTCCTTGGCGGTATGACCCCAGGAAATACTGAGTCTTTTCCACACCACACGCCCGACTTTCTAATCGATGACAGTGGGCTACTTTTAGGTGTGCGAGCACTTACTGAAATGAGTTTAGATTATTTAAATAAATCATAATGAATAAAGATCGATTTTATATGAAGATCAAGAGAAATATTAGCCTTCTATTGGTGATATGTATGACGGGCATTGGATCTGCACAGAAAAAGAAGGATTTGATCCTGAAGGTGGCTGAGTTGGAAACTGACTTACAAACTACAAAGTCAGACCTATCGTCCAGCAAACAGGAAGCAGCAAGATATAAGGGAGAAATGGAGGCGGTTAATATTCAATTGGATGAATTAAAGGCAACCAATGCGTCGCTTCTGGAGAACCTCACAAATTTCACGGAACTTTCCAATAAGAAAACAGACAATATCGGCAAGTCTTTAGAAACGCTTCGCACCAAAGAGAAGCAATTAAAAATGATCAATGATGCCCTAACACGAACTGATTCTGTAACCCTAGACCTGCTCACATCCTTTAAAAACGTCTTGGGTACCGATGCCAAAACCGGATTAAACAATGGGGCTGTGACCATTATCCTGGAGAACACATTTCTCTTCAATGAAGTTGATAAGAATTTTGCCGTAGTAGAGCGTGCCTTGCCAGTATTGGAAAAGATCGCCAGGGTATTGAAACAACAACCTAACTTAAAAATATTGGTTGAAACTAATAGCAACGCTTTGGAATTCAAGGAACTAAAACTGACAGACAATTGGGATCTCAGTGCCCTCCAGGCCGCTTCTGTGGTGCGTGTCTTAACTAACACCTATGCTATTTCGCCAGAGCGTATGCAGGCCATTGGCAAGAGTGAGTTTGGTTTTGATGGAATTGAGACCACTACTAAAATAAGGGTTCAACCGCCTTATGATAGCTTTTACAAAACAATAAAAGAAATGATGAAGTAAGTGTCCTGACGATTATTAATTTGACCTTTGAAGCTAACTTTAATATTATACTTTTTAATAAATCTATGCGTTGTAGTTTCGTAAAACCACCTAAATACCAAACATCATGACCGGAGACGGAATCCTTCAATTATTCGGCTTTTTATTACCAGCAGTTGTCACAGGGGCTGTTGCTTTTTATTTTTTCAGACTTCATACCAAAAATGAAGAAGGAAGGAGGCGTTATTTGCTCCATAAAGATTCACAAACAAATACCTTACCTATCAGGCTTCAGGCCTATGAACGATTGGCTCTCTTTCTTGAACGAATTTCCATACCTAATCTCGTTGTGAGGGTTGCTCCAAAATCGGCCGACAAAGCGGATTATGAGAACCTTTTGATCAAGAATATAGAGAATGAATTTGATCACAATCTTTCACAGCAGATCTATATGAGTGATGAATGCTGGAATGTCATTAAAGCGGCCAAAAGTGCCACAATTCAGGCAATCAGACGTGCTGCATTGAGTGAATCTGATTCTTCAGACAAACTTCGGGAAGATATTCTCAATGAAACTATGGATAGGCAATCACCTTCGGCTACGGCTCTGTCTTATGTAAAAAGGGAGATAGGTGAACTTTGGTAAGTAATTACTCAAGATTCATCTGTAACTGACTATGCTGATGACTTTTCATTTCGGCATACTGAAAACCACTTTCCCACCAGGAGGTCATCTTATCTTTCTCAAAGATCAATGAATTGGTTGTAAGCACCGTTGGAGTATAATACAAATTGATGATGGCGTCATTGTTGTTTGCCACATATTTTCCAATACGGATATTTTGACGTTCTATCCTGTCTAGCATAAAAGCGAACATATTGGTTAGCAGTGAGAACGCATTTCGGGAGGGCATCCTGTTAAAATGGGTTGTTTCTGTATGAAGGATGATAGCATCCACAACTGTGGCCCCTCTCTTTACAGCTTCTTCAATTGGGACCATACTGCCCAAACCTCCATCAGCATATTCGCAGCCCTCCTTACGCACCAGACTCATAAAAGGCGTATAATTACATGAGATCCAGATCCATTCACAGAAGTCGTCATATTCAAAATCATTGATGGACTTGTATTCGATCTGATTTAATGAAAGGTTAGACACAGTTACCACTATGTCCTTTGGACCGTTTTTAAGGGTTTCAAATTCTTCCGGGGTAATGGTATTTCTAATTAGGGTTAGCAGATTGTGGCTCTCTCCAAAGGTCTTGCTACCGCGATAAAAGTTCTTTAGTACATTCCAGTGAGCTATTCCAATGTTAGAAATACCGTGTTTCTTTTGAATAGTGAATGGGCAATTGCTAAATATACTATCCTGGTTTACCGAAGTATAAACGTCTTTAATCTTCTGAATTTTCTGTAATGCAAGGTGCGAGATTAGCAAACTACCTGTGGAAGTACCTAAGAAAAGATCGTACTTGTGATTACGTTGCTCCATTAAATACTGGGCCACCCCACCTGCAAAGGCTCCTTTGCTTCCACCTCCTGAAATGACGAGTGCTCTCATTCTTGCTGTAATTTTAAAGAAAGATACTGATATTCCTCACTATCTAGCTCATCTAAAAGCAAAGTAAGGCGTTGATTTTGTTCTTTATCATTCAGCAGTCTATCAATGATCCCTCGGGCAAACTGCTTAAATTGCCAAACAGGATGCACCGCTGCATTGATCAGATCCTTTAGGTTTTGATCCGTATAAGGAAATACCTCCCCTATCAGACCAAAAGCCAGCTGCCTAACCTCCATGGGATGGTATGCCGCTGTATACCCGAATAGCTCTTTTTGGTATTGAGATCTTTCTTCCGGGCTTCCATAGTCCCTGGTTAGGATGGCCAAAAGCAACCATAATTGTCTGATATTCTTATTCGAAAATCCAATCAGCGACCTGGTTTTGTCCAAATATTTCTCGCGGTGTTCGGGACTTTGTATCCAAAGCCGGTAAAGGGTGTTCTCAATGGTAATGTAGCTTTTGTCTAATAGCAAGGATTCGTAGCTTTCGATCAAAGGATCAGATATCGGTCCTGGGATTAGTGCAAGTGCCTGTCTCACCTTTAGATCTTTAGTATTAAAAGCTATTTTTAAGAAATCAATCGAAAGCGATTTATAATACAGTGCAATGATGCGCTTCCTGAATTCTGAGGATGATGTAGTATCCCAATAGCGTTTCAGAATAGCCTCATTGTTTTCAGGACTTGTAGTAAGCTCGCGTTGCATTCTTAGGAAACGATCGATGGGAACACAATTCTTTCTTAGGTTGGCCAATATTTCTTCAGAGCGAAATTGAGTATCTCGCAACCAGTTCATCTTGAAATCACTCAGGTCTTGCTCACTGGTTCTTTCCATAACCTCCATAAAATCCGTGACCGAGGCGTTCTTAAATTGATAGGTGTTAAAGAAGGTATGTATCCCTTTTTTAAAAATGTCTTCTCCCAATCGTTCCCGAAGAACGTATACTCCCAAAGCTCCCTTATCGTAAAATGTGATACTACTAGCCTTAGGATCTTGCAGTGACTCCCCCTCCCCTTTTCTGGCAAGCGCCTCCAATGCCTGAGCTTTGTCAAAAAGCAACCAATAGAAATACTCATCTCCAAAGAGTTCTTTCTCCGCCAATGAGGCATAGAAGGTGGCAAAGCCCTCATGAAGCCAATGACTAGAGGCATCTACTTCGGTTACTAAATTGCCAAACCATTGATGAGTAAGTTCATGGGCATTGACATTTACATAATTCTTGTCAGCAAATGCAATAGAATCTATCATGTAGGACTCCGAAAAAATGGTGGTGCCAGTATTTTCCATTCCGGCATATAGAAAGTCGCGCACAGGCAGCTGCTTATAGTTTTGCCAGGGATAAGAAATACCTATTTCTCTCTCCATAAAATCAAAGATCTCTTTGGTGTATCTAAAGGTGGGTTCTACCAAACTACTGTCCTTGGGATAGAAATAATTAGTAATGGAAATCCCGGAATTGGATATAATTTCCTTCGACCTGTAATTTCCAATAGCAAAGGCCAGCAGATAGCTGCTCATGGGTTGTGACATGTCAAAGTACCACCTTTTAAGTTGACCATTTTCAGAAGTATTGATCAATTTACCGTTAGCGACAACCGTGTAATTTTTATCAAAAGTGATGTTCAGATCGAATTCCACCTTCTCGTTCATGTCATCAAAAGAGGGTACCCAATGACTGCTGTACTTCCCCTGCCCTTGTGTCCAGATCTGTTCATTATCCATTATTTCATCCTCCCACCCCAGGAAATAGACCGTTTGTTTGGGTGAACAGGAATAGGAGAGTTCCAGGCTATATTCCTTCCCTGTTTTTAATTTTTTATTCAGTACTAGTTGCTTATCATCGTAAGAAAATTTAACCTTCCTACCATTGAGAAGTACCGACATAAATTGCATATTCCGGGCATCGATTAAGATGGAATTTGTTTTTTCCGAAACTTGTAACCGATATACTACCTTACCTTCTATTGTCTTATTAGTTGGCTGTATATACAGCTCTATTTGTCCGCTGAGAAAATCAACTTTAGAGTTCAACTGACAAAACAGTGGGCTAATACTTAATAAAAGTAATCCTAAAAGAACAAATTTTCTCATAAGGGGATTGTTCACTTTTCAAATTTAGTATTTTGATCTGTTGCAGTTGAGTACGGTAACCGTTAATTTAGACAAATGGATCCCAATCTCTTACAGACTCCCATCACCTATCTTAAAGGTGTAGGCCCAAACAGAGCCCAGGCATTGCAGTCAGAGCTTGGTATTCGGACCTACGAAGATCTCTTAAGTCTATACCCTAACCGGTATATTGACAAGACCAAGTACTACAAGATAAATGAGCTGGAACGCAACTCTGCCGAGGTACAACTCATAGGTAAAATAGTACACCTAAAAACAATAGAACAAAAAAAGGGGAAACGACTGGTAGCAACCTTTGTAGATAACACAGGAGAAATGGAACTTGTCTGGTTCCGTGGTCAAAAATGGATCAAGGAACAACTGCAGATCAATGTACCCTATGTGATCTTTGGGAGAACCAATTGGTTCAATGGAACATTTTCCATGCCTCACCCTGATATGGAATTACTCTCAGATCACGAACAGGGTCTGCGTATTGCCATGCAGCCCATCTATCCTTCTACCGAAAAACTTAGTAACAAAGGGATCACCAACAGAGTAGTCAGCAATCTGGTGAAGCAACTTTTTACAGAAACAAAAGGAATTTATCCGGAGACGCTATCAGATCAGATCCTGGAAGATTTAAAACTCATTTCCAGTAGTGAAGCCATATTTAACATTCACTTTCCAAGAGACCAGCATCTATTGGCCAGGGCGCAATTCAGATTGAAATTTGAAGAGCTCTTTTATATTCAACTTCAACTCATCTCCAAGAAATTACTGCGAAAACAAAAGATAAAAGGCTTTCCTTTTTCTCAGGTGGGCGAACATTTCAACACCTTTTATAAAGATCATCTGCCATTTGAACTAACATCGGCTCAGCAAAGGGTTATCAAAGAGATACGAGCCGATCTTGGCAGTAATGCCCAAATGAACAGGCTTTTACAGGGAGATGTGGGTTCAGGAAAGACCATCGTTGCACTTATGAGCATGCTTCTGGCAATAGACAATGGCTTTCAGTCTTGCCTTGTGGCGCCAACGGAGATACTCGCCAATCAGCACTTTAATGGTCTGAAGGAGATCCTGGGTAGTATGGATATCAAACTCGCACTCCTTACCGGCTCCGTGAAAAAATCGGTTAGAAAGGGCATCCATGAACAATTGGAAAGTGGCGAACTTCATATACTGGTTGGGACACACGCGGTGCTGGAGCACAAGGTGCAATTCCATAATCTGGGGCTGGCCATTATAGATGAGCAACACCGGTTTGGCGTGGCACAGCGGTCTAAATTGTGGCATAAAAATGACATCCCTCCACATATTCTGGTTATGACCGCCACACCTATCCCCCGTACCCTTGCCATGAGTTTGTATGGAGACCTAGACATTTCTATCATCGATGAGCTTCCTCCGGGTAGGAAACCTGTAAAGACTGTACATAGGTTCGATGCCAATAGACTCAAGGTTTTTCGTTTTATTAAAGATGAGATCAAAAAAGGCAGGCAGATCTATGTGGTCTATCCTTTAATACAAGAATCTCAGGCTCTAGATTACAAAGACCTAATGGATGGCTATGAGAGTATGGTGCGCGAATTTCCCCTTCCACAATACCAGATATCCATAGTACACGGGCAAATGAAATCTGAGGACAAGGACTATGAAATGGCGAGGTTTGTGAAAGGCGAAACCCATATAATGGTTGCCACAACTGTCATAGAGGTAGGTGTCAATATCCCTAATGCAACGGTAATGATCATTGAGAGTGCAGAACGATTTGGGCTGTCTCAATTGCATCAGTTACGCGGCCGTGTTGGGCGTGGAGGAGACCAAAGTTATTGTATCCTGATGACCGGCCAAAAACTAACTTCGGAAGCTAAAACAAGGCTGGAGACCATGGTACAGACCAATGATGGCTTTGAAATAGCTGAAGTTGATCTTAAACTAAGAGGCCCTGGTGATCTTATGGGAACCCAGCAAAGTGGCCTGCTAAACCTTAAAATTGCCGACATCGTAAAGGACAATGACATTCTTAAAACTGCCAGGTATTTTGCGATACAACTGCTCAATGAAGATCCTGGCTTACAACTGGAAAAAAATAAGGCACTACGCATATCTTATGCCCGGTTATTGAAGCATAAAAATATCTGGAACTATATCAGTTAAAGGAATATTCTTTAAAAGTTGAGCCTTGAAGGCGTTTTGAACGTCGTAATTTTAGGAAAGCCCAATTTCGTTTCCAATCCCTAATTTTTAGATTTGTTAGTTTAGAAAATGCTAAATATGAGTTCAAAGAAAACACTATTTGATAAGGTATGGGATGCCCATGTTGTAAGGAAAATTGAGAATGGACCCGATGTACTTTTTATCGATCGCCATTTGGTTCATGAAGTGACCAGTCCGGTGGCCTTCCTGGGATTAAAGAACAGAAAAAGCAAAGTGCTGTATCCTAACAGGACTTTTGCAACAGCTGACCATAATACTCCCACAATAAATCAACATTTACCAGTGAAAGATCCTTTGTCTGCAAACCAGTTAAAGGCACTGGAAGAGAACGCCGCAGAACACGGTATTCCGTATTGGGGATTAGGCCATGAAAAAAATGGGATCGTGCATGTCATAGGACCTGAGAATGGTATTACACTCCCTGGCGCCACTATTGTGTGCGGAGACTCTCATACGTCTACTCACGGAGCCTTTGGAGCTATTGCTTTTGGTATTGGCACTTCAGAGGTAGAGATGGTACTCTCAACACAGTGTATTATGCAGCCCAAGGCAAAAAAGATGCGGATCACTATTGATGGTTCATTAAACAGAGCAGTTACACCTAAGGATGTTGCCCTTTATATAATTTCTCAACTGTCCACCTCCGGAGCAACCGGTTATTTTGTTGAATATGCAGGGGAAGTCTTCCGAAATATGTCTATGGAAGGCAGGATGACAGTCTGCAACTTAAGTATTGAAATGGGTGCCCGAGGTGGGATGATAGCCCCGGATGATAAAACCTTTACCTACATAAAGGGAAAAGAATACACCCCAAAAGGAGCTGCCTGGGATACCGCCATGGAATATTGGAAAACCCTGCATACAGATGACGATGCTGTTTTTGATAAAGAGGTGGTGTTTGACGGTACAAAGATTGAACCTATGATCACCTATGGCACAAATCCGGGAATGGGTATTGGCATTTCCCTTGGAATACCAAAGGCGGAAGCCTTAGAAGGGGGTGTGGCAACCTATAGAAAATC
>NZ_CAMYKH010000055.1:9333-35865 GCF_947258935.1 uncultured Muriicola sp. | reverse complement strand
TAACACCCTGGCCATTTCAATGCTCTTTTCAACCAATTCGAATCCTTCTAGGTGTACCTGTCTTCTGCCTACATCCAATGAGGCAAGCATTTGATAATTTGGAGAAGTAGAGGTATGTGTCATATAAGCTTCAAGAAAAGTATTTTCACTTTTTCTGCGAAAATCCTCGTCCCAGATATGGATCATGGAACCTTGTCTAAAGCTGCTCAATGTTTTATGGGTACTTTGGGTAGCATAGACCCGTATCCGAACCTTATCGGGATCTGGTAAGGACGATTCGTCTCCATTGTTTAATCCCTTAATATGTTCATTATACTGTTTTCTATACTTGGGACTATTATACTTTTCATAGAGCTTTTTAGCAGTAACCATACCAGTACGCTGCTTATAATTATTTGCAAAGCTTGCAAACGCAAACCAGGCTTCATCCCATAAAAAGACCATATCTGGTTTTATCGCCAACACTTCTTCCATCACCCGTTCCACATTGTAAACAAGTCCATCAAAAGTACAATTCGTCAATAGCAGCATCTTTGCTTTGTCTAGTCTTCCGGCTTCTTTTAGCTGCAGTAATCTGGATTTGATCTGTTCCAAAGGAACCGCCCCGTACATGGAATATTCTTCTATCGGATAAGAATCTAAATAAACGGGATAAGCACCAGCCAAGACCAGTCCATAGTGATGCGACTTATGACAATCCCTGTCGATAAGCACAACATCCTTTGGTTTAACTATAGCCTGCATCACAATTTTATTGGCTGTTGATGTTCCATTGGTCACAAAATAGGTGTATTGGGACCCGTAGGCATCTCTTGCCATCTCCTGTGCTTTCTTTAAGGGACCGGTTGGTTGTAATAGGGAATCCAGACCACCTGTTGTAGCCGATGTTTCAGCCAGAAACATATTGCGGCCATAAAAATCCCCAAAATCGTTAATCCATCTCGATTTAAAGACTGAATTCCCACGCGATATCGGCATAGCATGAAAGACTCCAGTTGGTTTCTGGCTGTATTCAACCAAGGCAGAGAAGAAGGGCGTTTCGTAACGTTCCGCGATTCCTCGCATGATTGTCAGATGAAGTTCCTGTATATCTTCGGTTTGATAAAAAATACGTCTAAAACCTTTAATAGTGCTGTCTTTTAAATGTCCCAGAGCGGTATCAGTAACATAATAAGTATCTAACTCGGGTCGGATCTGTTTGATCAACCCTCCCATAATTGGTCCGAGATCTGTTTCTTGTTTTGATGAAAAGTCGTGCTTTGTAACTTCTTCTATATACGGTTTAATAAGAGGGGTAATTCCTTTGGAGTGATACGGAGGGGCATATCGGATTACGACAGCCTGGATATTGTGATTAAATAATAAGGAGATCATTGCATCCTGAAAAGAACGCTGCACAACCACCCCATACGTAAACTTATCATTGGGAGTGCGTAAATTCCGTAAGCTGTACTTTAATTTATGCTCATCTTGTTCTGAAATATTGTCTACAAACAAAACTTCAAAATGGTTTTTACGTACGCTATTGTGCTGTTCGTGTTCTTCGGCCGACTCTATACTTTGTTCATCAAAATCTATGAAGTCGGGATTACTTCTATAGCTATCGCCCACTAAAAGCTTTGTAGTTTCTGCCACCATATGAGAAAGGGAGGCATGCTCATGTGAAGCAAAGGCCTTTTCTAGTTTATGTAAACGCTCTTTTCCCGGAGAAGCAAAATAACACTCTACTCCCTTGAGGTCCTTTAGTAGCTCGTTAATCTTTTGTTTATGCCCTTTTTCGTTCGCGGACCCTTTATGACAGCGGGTTAGTTCGGAAGTTTCAATTTTCAATTGGTTCCAATAATCTACCCGTAGTTGGCCGATGTTGTAATAAGGTGCACTTTTTGTTTTGTTCTGAGTCACGATTTAGTTTTTTGAATGTAAAGCGAGTTTGTTTCCCTGGCAATCGATAAAAATGGCAAAATAACCCGCATCTTCGCCAATTGGAGTTTTAGGCATCACTATACGTCCGCCAGCTTCCTCCACTTTGTTTAGCACAGTAGACAAATCTTTACCACCGTTTAAATAGATCAATGGGCCCGTATCACTTGGGACCGATCCAGGGCCCGAGATGACCGCCCCGCCAATACCGGTAGTAACCGGAAAAAAGGCCATTGCATTTACGTCTGTTATGTTCTGTGCCATTTCAATCCCGAAAATCTGGTTATAGAAATGAACGGCTTGATGAAAATCGACTGCCGGTATTTCGAACCAACTCACATAATCCTTAATTTCTTTGCTTTTACTCTTTTTATTTTTTGCTACGCCGCCCATTATCTTTTCAATTTAGATTGATCCATCTCCCTTGTAATGTGTGGGATATATCTTATGCTCAAGAGAGTCTTCCTTAATAATAAGTTCTGTCAGTTTATCGAGTCGGTTAGGTTTTATGAGAGGGCCCAGAGAATCAAGATAGGGGTGTGGCGTGCCGGGTTGATATATGCTGAACTGCCCTAAATGATCTCTAAAACTTTTCAGGGGTTGGCCCAGACGTAATATGCCTAATTCCCGGCTTCTTTTGACCCTTGCGATATTTAGTTCAAGTGGAATAATCTCCTCCGTGCCCTCAGACTGGTGAATAACAAGACCGTCTGGCCCGCATACTATGGATCGGCCGGTACCACCCGTATCCAATCCGTTGACATCAAAGAAGTAACATTGATTCATTGAAGCGAGGGCTCTTACAATGGACAACTCGATATCTCGGTCTATGGTGCCAGACATGGTGGGATGAAGTATGACTTCTGCACCCATTGATACCAGTGTTCTGATGGTTTCCGGGAACCACATGTCATAACATATGGAAACTCCGAACCTTCCAACACCGGGCACATCGAACACACAAAAGTCCGATCCCGGAGTTACCCCTGTCTCATAGGGATAAAAAGGAAACATTTTTCGATACCGCGTTACGATTTCCCCTTTAGGATTAATAACCGTGGTGGTATTGTAAATTTTATCTTCACTTTTTTCAAAGATAGAGCCCGGCAGCAGCCAAATGCCATATTTCTTGGCCATGGCCTGCATTTCAGCCTCAAAGTTATTGGGTATCACCTGTGCCGTATGGGTCAATGGTCCGTAAGCGCATAACTCACTAAACATGACCATTTCGATCCATGGGTAAAGGTTCATGGTAATATCTATTTTCAGCTTCATCATTTCTACATTGGAAGCGACGGCCGATACTTTCATTTGTACTCCTGCTATTGCAAATGGTCTCATATTTTACTTACGTGTTGCTTTTTTAATTTCATTTTCCATAATGGTCATTCCTTTGTCTAACTGTTCGTGGGTTATAACCAATGGGGAGAGTATTCTTATAATATTTTTATGGGTTCCTGCACTCAAAATGATCAAACCGTTTTCGGAACAGCCTTTCACAATTTTTGCACAAGTTTCGGCATCCGGTTGTCTGGGATCGCCATTTTTGACAAACTCGATCCCTATCATAGCGCCAATACCCCTAACATCTCCAATTTCGGGGCACTCCTGCATCAGGCTTTTCAGTCGATTCATGATTGTTGAACCCACCTCATTGGCCTTTTGGTTAAGATCAATGTCTTTCATGTATTTTATGGTGGCCAAAGACGCAGCGCAACATACCGGACTACCAATATAGGTGCCTCCAATTGAACCAGACGCGGCAGCATCCATTACTTCTGCACGTCCTACTACTGCTGCAATGGGCAGGCCAGACCCCATAGATTTAGCATAGGTGGAGAGATCGGGCTCAACACCATAATGTTGCCAGCTGGCCCAATAACCTGTTCTGCAGAAACCGCTTTGCACTTCGTCCATAATTAGCATAATACCGTGCTCGTCGCAAAACGCCCTGAGTCCTTCCAAATATTTTTGTGGGATAGGGTTAAATCCGCCTTCCCCTTGGATCGGTTCAACGATTATGGCCGCTACGCTTTTAATATCGACCAGATTAAGCGCACTTTCATGTAGTCGTTTAAGCTCATCTTTGACATAGGTGGCTTCATCCCTGTCGCCTTTATATCGGTATACATTGGGAAAAGGAAGCCTGTAGACTTCTGGAGCAAAAGGACCGCAATCATATTTATAGCTCACCTTACTGGTTAAAGTCATTGCCATCATTGTTCTACCATGATAAGCCCCTGTATAGCAAATAACAGCAGGTCGTTTTGTAGCCTGTCTTGCAATTTTTATGGCATTCTCAACAGCCTCTGCACCTGTACTTACTAACATGGCCTTGGTCTTTTTACCATGGGGCAGGATATTGATCAATTCTTCACATAGCTCAATGTAGGGTTCGTATGTAACCACATTAAAACTGGTATGCAAGTACTTTCCGGCCTGTTCCCTTATTGCTGCCACCACGGGTTCCGGGCAATGACCTGCGTTTACCACCCCTATGCCACCTGCAAAATCAATAAGTTCGCGCCCATCAGCATCAATAATTATTGCCCCTTTGGCACTTTTTACCGTAGCGGTATTAAATACGCCCACACCATTGGCGACGGCATCTTTTCTCCTGTCCAGGAGTTCCTGTGATTTAGTTATTTCTTTGATCATGCTAAAAATTTCTGTTTTTTATAAGGTAAGATTATTACGATGATTTACACCCATTTTCTAGATTTAAATATTGCATTATAAGGGCTAATAATAAAGCCATCTTTTACAATACAATTTTGCCTACAATTCTACCTGAGAGGTCATATAGTATTTTAAGAGTATAAAGGCCATTATTTAGATTCATCTCATAAATACTTCTATCAGGAGTTTGAATATGATAGATTTGCTGCAGCCCATCACTATTGTATTTTTCTTCTATAGTCAATTGCAAATGATCAGGAATTTTATTTAAAGGCATTAAAGTGACTGTTTCTAGCCATTTGCCTTCACTATTAAATAAAGCTGTACACTTTTTCTTTTTCAGATTGAAATTAACATGCCATTTAAAAACATCGACCTGCTGCCATATGACTTGAGTTGCCCTGGGGAATTTTATATTAAACGAACGTAAAACCATGGAATTTGCAATGGGCCTCCTTCTTCTGAACAATTGCTTTATTAATAATGACATAGATTAAGTAAATTTCTTTTTCAAGTTTATTCTTTGAATTGATTCAGTCTCAACCATTCCGTTGCTTAGGACAAATTTTCAACAATGATTTAATAGCGAGCTTTACCATTAAATAGGTTGCAGAACAAATTGATATTTCACTATGTAGATTTAATGTAGGGGTATGTTGCCGAATTGAATTTACAAAGAGCTATAAAGTTAAGTGTTTAGCGCTGTCAGAACTGCTACCTAGGTACCACTTGGGGTTAGAATTTTAAAATAATTATAAACTAATTGTGATAAATACGGTTGAAGGCTTGTTAGTTAAGAATTAAGGAACGAATTTTTCCTCGGCAATCAATAAAAGTACTTCCAGGTTCTTGACATTGATTTTTTTACGACTTACTGAGATGGCCCCAAAACGTTTTAATTCCTGGATATGTCTGCTTACGACAGCTCTGGTAGTACCTATTAGACCTGCGATCTCATCGTTGGGTAAGTTATTGATCAATTCCAATTTACGGGTTTCCCCATTTATATTCTTAAGTAACAAAGCAGCAAGGCGCACCAAGGTACTGTGCAGGGTTACATCGGTGGCAACATCCATGAGTTGTTTCATACGCGCCCCTAAATAGTATAAAATAGCCTTGTGCATTACAGGATATTCATTGATCCAATAACGCATTTGATCCATTGGAATTTTTAATACTTCTAATACATCCAACGCTTCCCAGTATACATCGTGTGGTTTAGTATCCAACAGTGACAACACGTCAAAAACATCTCCATCAGACAAAACAAAGACCGTATGTTCTCTACCTGTCTCCGGATTCGATTTAAACACTTTAAGCCTGCCGGAAACAATAAAGTGAAAGGTAGAGGCCACCTCTAAACTATTTTTAAAACTTTTCACATTCCAACGTTCCACGCTCATTTGGCTTAGAAGGCGTTCTAGAGACTCAGAGCTTGAATCTTTTAAAAAAGAGGATCGTGTTAGAGCCTTTAAATATCTTTGGTAATGAATATTCTCAGATGTCATAAATTCCAATAAAAATAAAGTTACTGAAATTTTATAAGAGTGGTGATCTATCTGAGGATTCGCTGCGGCTATAAAAGCAAACACGACAAACGGTACATTTTAAGGGATTAAATACAGCCCTATTTTGCCTTTGTGTAACCTGCCCTTAAAATACTATTTCATAGGTCGAAAAAAAGATACATTTCTACGAAACTGTGAAAAATTCATAGGTGATTTCTCAATTTTTAACAAAAAAACGATGAGTTGGGACCAAAACCTGTGAAAAATTCATAATAAAAAGATCAGCACTCTTTCGAAATTTGACAAGATGAACCCCCAAATCTTATTTTATGAAGAATTTTACTCTAATTGTTAACACGGCGTTAGGAGGTCTGATGCTACTGCTTTGCACGAACGTTTTGGCACAGCAAAAAAAGACCGCCAACATAAGTCAGACACAAAGCCTGGAGGCTGACAAGCGTATTGAAGACTACCTAAAACTTTCAAAGCTAGGGTATTCAGAAAAGGAGATTTTTGAAGATCTCGGTAATGTAAGTTTCCTTATAGAGGATTTCAGAACGGCGGCTTTTTGGTATCAGAAACTCATTGATCTCAGTGGAACAGAAGCAGTTTCTCAAAGCTATATTGAGCGTTACAAGGTAGCCATGCATAAAGCAGGAATTGCCAATTATGGCGATGAGTTAGCCCAAGCCGATTGGCATGCCCAGATAAAGGAGGATTATCAGGTTGCTAAAAAATCACCCTACAGGAAACTGACCCCATCACTGGCTCAAAACAATCGCAGACCTACTTTCAGTGCAGCCGAATGGTCTAGTTCCATGGAAGCCCTGAATAAGCTGGCGGGTCTATCGGACCAGCGGGCAGAGGTGCTAAAATTAGACCGTCGACTTCCGGAAAAGGGATATATACCCCCAGTAACCGTTTCTGCTGATAGGAAAACAGCCTTCTTTAGTAAGGCCACTTATGTACAACCAGAATATGGTATTTTTTCCAAAAAGGACCTGGTCTATAAAATTTACAAAACAGAGAATATTAATGGGCAATGGATGAACGTAACGGAGATAGGTGTTTGTCCGAAATATGCATCTGCAATACATCCCACCATTTCTCCGGATGGTAAACGATTATTCTTTGCCTCCGATATGCCCGGATCTTTTGGAAAATACGATATCTATGTAGCCGATATTAAAAAGGACGGCAGTGTTGGAATTGCCAAAAACCTGGGACAAAAGGTCAATACAAAGAAGAACGATATGTACCCGAACCTCGTAGGAGGTGAACTGTTATTCTTTGCTTCAAATGGTAGAGATGGCGAAGGAGGGTTAGATCTGTTCGCCGTTCAGGTGGGCACAAAAAGGGTGGGTATGGCAGTAAATATAGGTGCACCCTTTAATAGCAAACAGGATGATTATGCATTTAACATAAAGGCAGAAACCGGTGTTGCCATTGTGATGTCTAACCGCGGAGATCTTGACAACAAAGCACAACAACTGGTATTCTCGGTTTCAGATATTCAGAAAAGTCTGCCGGCACAAAACAGGAAAAATAACTTTCTGGAATTGTTGCCCCGGGATGCTAACAGTGTCTATACCAATATCTATTATCAGGATTAAGCAACAATTGATTCTTTGACCAACCTTACTTTTTCAAAGTTTAGAGAACAGAAGCATAATAAGTACCGGGTCCTCAGGACCCGGTAAATTTAGAACTGTTTAGAGATATGGGAAGTAGCATATCATGAATTAAAAACTAATAATCGGTCGGGTATCATTGGGGATTCATCTGGTTATTACCCAATTGTTAGTGTTCACAGTAACAAGAAGTATGTAAATGCTTTTCTAGAATATTATAAGGAGAGCTATTTGGATGCAATGCAATTTTATAACCAAGAGAACAGGTTGTATTATGTATATCTGGCCGGTTTTATTTTAATTATTATCATGCATATTGAAATAGAAATTCTGATGTCCTTTTGGCAGTTTTGAATCCCTTTCTGCAGTTTTTTGCAATGTATTTTTATTTGAAAACTAGCTTTTTTGACAAACTAGTTAGTCGGTTTTTGTCGTAAAATTCCGATTAAATACATCTTTTTCTTACACTTAATCGAAAAAATCTGCATTTCCTAGGACAAAAAGGGTACAAACTGTACTTTTTCATTTCAAAATAGTACAACCCCAAATCTCGATACTATGGAAATGACCTTTACCCCGAAAAAGTTCGGAAGAAGCATTCCGACTTTTTATTCCGAATTCCCAGTGGCGAAAAATCCCTCTAAAGAGCGTGTAAAATTACGCAAGTATTCCTGCGGCAAGTCAACCTTGTACCATGGAGTGCCAGACCAGTGGCAGTTGACTGATTGTTAACTCGCAGTTGTTAGGATCCGGGCCTCGCTAAAACTTCAATTTTCCAAATTTCTATGGTTACATTAGAAATGTATTGATGTGGAAATATATATCCTGAATTAAATTTTTATTAGGTTTCGCGACGCATTGTGGTACTGCCCCAGGTAGCTACCTCAGGGACCATTTACGGCTATCTGCAACCATTCTTTTTATTTTTAAAGCAATTCAAAACATAATACAACCCCAAATATTGTCATTATGGATACAACTATACTTAAAGTAATTGTGATTGACGATGATCTCAAATTTCACGAAACCTACGCTCTCTATTTCAGCACCTACCGTGAGTATCATTTGGCGGGTATTTATCGCACAGTGGAAGATGCCCTGGAAGATTTTGAGATGGTCCGCCCAGATGTTGTACTCACCGAAATTACTTTTTCCGGACTCTCCGGAATTGAAGGGCTCATTGAATTTCAAAAATTAGAAAATTCAGCCATGGTGATCATGGTGACCTATGAAGACGATTTTAATGGAATAAAGAATGCCTTTAAGTTTGGAGCTGAAGGGTATCTCACCAAGCCCATCAGTAAAAAAGCACTTCGGCATGCCTTGAATGGGATCAAACATGAAGGGGCCGCCATCAGCAATGATATTGCCAAGAAGATCATTTCTATGTATCGCAGGAAAACTTACGAGAGTTTTTCGGAGCGCGAAAACCAGATTATAGAATATCTCGGCCAGGGAGCTACCTATAAGGCAATAGCGGATAAGTTGTTTGTTACCACCAGCACCATCAATTTCCATATCCAGAATATATATATCAAACTCAACGTGAACTCGAAGTCTGAGGCATTGAAAAAGATACGGGAAATGGATGCGGCTTAAACCTTAAGACAACAACCTTAATTTGGAGTAGTTACCCTATGGGATCACCCCCGATAATCCCTTTCCTTCAATAACTTCTGTGGTTTTAATATCTCTAAAGAATTCACTGTTTTGTATCTTAGAGATACTAATTAAAGTGCACAAAGTGCTTTAGTTACATATTGTCGGCCATTAAAACAATCAGATTATGAAGTTTAAAGGTTCATTGGAAATAAAAAAGCCAAGAGATGAAGTTGTAAAATTTTTTGCTGATCCCAAATACCTTGGAGAATATCAAGATGGTTTCTCCAAGAAAGAGTTAATAAGTGGAGAAAAAGGTAAGGAAGGATCGGTTTCGAAGATGTATTACAAAGATGGAAGCCGGGAAATGGAATTGACCGAAACCATTATTACCAACCGATTACCGGATTTGTTTGAATCGAGCTATCATCACAAGTATATGGATAATACTATGAAATGTATATTCATTGAGTTGGACGATCAATTGACAAGGTATGAGTATGAATATGAATACACTCGCATAAATTGGATTGTACCTAGGCTAATGGCAATTCTATTTCCAGGAATGTACAGGAAACAGGGAGAAAAATGGATGAAACAATTCAAGGAATTCGTTGAAAAACAATAGATGAGAGGTAGAAATATTTTAACATGTACAGCGTGTGTTACGACATATTTGGACCAAATTTAATATAAGTAGTTAAGAAATGTATTCTGTGTAAAACCCAACATATATTAATGCTTCGGCAGATAACAAAACAGGTGTATAATATTTAAAACAACAAGTCATGAATCGTGTTACTTCTGTTATTCTCACTGCACTCCTGACCTTGTGCAATGGTATGGCACAGGAAAAACCACTCCCAATTATTGATATGCATTTACATGCATTACCTGCAGCACTGAATGGGCCACCCCCAACGGCAATTTGTGCTCCTCCTCAGGAATGGCCAACACATGATCCGTCGCAATCCTGGGCCAGTGTTTTTATGGAAGCACTTAAGAATCCAAACTGTGAGTCCCCAATTTGGGGCGGAAAAACCGATAAAGAAGTGATGGACAAAACGCTAGAGATCCTTCAAGAACATAATATTTATGGGGTAACAAGCGGATCACTGGTTGACGATTATTTTCAAAATTCACCTGGCAGGATCCTTCCTGCACTTCATTTCAGTTTTTTTAATAAAGACCTGAATCCTGAAAAGGTAAAGAGTATGTTGTTAACTGGAAAGTATCATGTCTTCGGTGAAGTGGCAATACAGTATAATGGTGTTTCGGCAAGCGACTCTATTTTTGAGCCTTATGCTAAAATTGCTGAAGACCTAGACATCCCTATAGGGATCCATGTAGGGACAGGCCCACCCGGTGCGGCATATTTGCCCGGACTGAACAACTACCGCGCAAAACTCCATAGTCCGTTGGTGGTGGAAGAGTTGCTAATGCGACATCCTAAATTAAGGATATACCTGATGCATGCGGGGTACCCAATGATAGACGATCTAATTGCGGTTTTGTGGACTCATCCTCAAGTCTACGTGGATATAGGGGTGATTTGTTATGGAATTCCCAGAAAGGCGTTTCATACTTACTTAGAGCGGATCGTGGAGGCAGGCTTTGGAAAACGCATAATGTTTGGGTCGGACCAGATGAATTGGCCCGAAACAATTTTCGTGGGAATTGAAGCTGTACAAACTGCGGACTTTCTGACGAATGAGCAAAAAAGAGATATTCTTTATAACAATGCCGCAAGGTTTTTAAGGTTTAGTGAAGAACAGATCGCCCAACATCATGGAAATGAATGATTAGTTTGGGAATCAAAGCCAGAATCGCTCAGACCAATACGAATCAATTGAAAATAGCAATACCATAAAACATCACTTGCAATATTATAAAAAGGTATTATGAAAAACAGACGACTTTTTATCTTGATGACCACAGTTGCGATCTTATTGTTTATACCCCTAATAGCAATGCAGTTCTCAGATGAAGTTAATTGGAATATAATTGATTTCATTGCCGCCGCTGTGCTCTTGCTTGTTGCTGTATTTACCTACGAACTTATTTCAAGAAATGTAAAAAGTCCAAAAAACAGGACTATTTTATCCATGGTCCTTTTGATAATTTTCCTTCTCATTTGGGCAGAACTTGCCGTGGGTATTTTTGGAACGCCTTTCGCTGGCAGTTAAATGGCTGTTGTCACTGCCGGTATATTTGGCTGCTAAGGGCAATTTGCAAAAGGAGTATAATTTTGAGAAACACTTTATTCTTTCAACAATAGTTGCTCATTAACAATTTCAGATGGTAGAATAGGGATCTATAATTCGAGAAATTACATTTTAGCATGTATTTTTGCGGTATGGAAGCATGGTACCATTATGTGCTATTGGTAGTGGTTGGTTTTGTGGTTGGGTTTATCAATACCATTGCCGGAGGTGCATCACTTATTTCTTTGCCGGTACTAATCTTTCTGGGACTTCCGCCCAGTGTGGCCAACGGAACCAACCGTGTGGCTATTGCCTTTCAAACGGCCATTGGGGTAGCCGGATTTAAAAGTAAAGGGGTCTCAACCTTCCCATTTAATATTTATTTAGGATTAGCCGCCTTGGTTGGCTCTATCATTGGTGCATCTATTGCTGTAGACATTAAAGGGGAGACCTTTAACAGGATTCTTGCCATCATTATGATCGTCGTAGTTCTGATCATTGTCTTTAAACCCAAGATCAACCTGGAAGACATGCAGGAGCGGCTTACCGGGAAATATCTCTGGGTGGGGATGATCGCCTTTTTTTTTATAGGGATCTACGGAGGCTTCATCAATGCCGGCATAGGATTCGTTATTCTTTTATTTTTACATTATTTTCATCGCATGAGTCTGGTGAGGGCCAATGCGACCAAGGTGGCTGTGGTCTGCATCTATACCCTTGCAGCATTGGCCGTTTTTATTCTGAATGATAAGGTTATTTGGAAGGTGGGCCTTGTATTGGCCATTGGGAATGGATTAGGGGCCTGGTTTTCCAGCAGGGTCTCGGTGAATAAAGGCGATGGCTTTATTAAAACATTTTTGGTGATCATGGTGATCGCCATGGCAATTAAATTATGGTTTTTTACTTAAAAACTTCATACGGGTTGCAACCCATACGCCTTGTGGTCGTTAAAAATAAGGAGGTGCAGGCAGCGCTTGTTCCGCACTCCTATATGCAAAAACAGGTGGCTCAGGCTTCTCATGTACTGGTTATTTGCATTGAAACGAATATTGATCAGGAATATATTGCTAAGTATTTTGAAAAGGTAAAAAAAGTTAGGGGCACCAGTGATCAGATCCTTTCTCCTTTTAAAGATGCGCTGGTAGATAGTTTTTCTGAAAAGGAGACCGAGGAGATACGTCAATGGAGTACCAACCAGGCTTATTTGGCCATGGGGAATCTACTGACGGTTTGTGCTATGGAACATATTGATGCCTGCCCTATGGAAGGTTTTATCCCTTCTGCCTATGATGAACAACTGGGTCTTAAGGCAATGGGACTTTCTTCTGTGTTGGTATTGCCTGTAGGAAAAAGAGCAAAAGATGATTTCTTTTCGGAAATGAAAAAGGTTCGCAGAGACCTCTCTGAAACTATAATCCATATAAAATAAAGAGTAAACAGAGATCTATGCCCGGATTTGAAATGTTTGGAGCCCTGGAAAGGGCAGAAGTACAGGAAGTATTAGATTCTGGCGTGCTGATGCGATATGGCTTCGATGGGATGCGAAAAGGTCATTGGAAGGCTAAGGAATTAGAACAGGCGCTTGCCGCTCGTATGCAAACTGCCTATTGCCATACGGTAAGCAGTGGTACCGCCGCATTAACGGTAGCTATGGCAAGTGCCGGGATAGGTGCCGGAGACGAAGTGATAATCCCAACATTTACCTTTGTAGCAAGTTTTGAAGCTGTTTTGGCCTTAGGAGCTATCCCCGTATTAGCAGATATTGATGATACCCTTGCCCTGGAGCCGAATGCGGTAGAAAATGCGATCAGCAAACGAACCAAAGCTGTAATGCCGGTACATATGTGTGGCTCTATGGCTAACCTTAGGTCGCTGAAAGCACTATGTGATAAGTATAGCTTAGCACTTATAGAAGATGCCTGCCAGGCAATTGGCGGAAGTTTTGAAGGCAAACCTTTGGGTAGTTATGGAGATATTGGGTGTTTCTCTTTCGATTTTGTGAAGACCATTACCTGTGGTGAAGGGGGAGGCCTTATCACCAATAACAAGGACTATTATACCAAAGCAGATCATTATTCCGATCATGGTCACGATCATGTTGGAAAGGACCGGGGTGCAGAAACACATCCTTTTTTAGGCTATAATTACCGTATTTCCGAATTACACGCGGCGGTTGGTCTGGCCCAGATTAAGAGGCTGGACGACTTTCTGGCGATTCAAGAAAAGCACTATAATGTCCTGGAGGCATCCATTGAAAAATTGGCAGGGATAACCCTGAGACGGGTACCGGAAGGTGGGGTGCAAAACTATTCATTTCTGAATTTCTTTTTACCTACGGAAACCATGGCGAGAAAAGCGCATAAAGAACTTGTAGGCGCCGGGGTAGATGCTTGTTTTTATTGGTATGACAACAATTGGCACTACCATACAAAATGGGAGCATCTTAAAGGCTTACACAGCCTGGGGCCGGTGTCTGAACAGGTTGAAAAAGGCATGAAACAACACGGCGTATATAATTTTACTGCCTCTGATCAATGGATGGGCAGAACGGTATCCTGCCTAATAAAATTGAGTTGGACAGAAGAAGAAGTGACACAAAGAGCTACCACCCTGCATCGTATTTTAGAGAAAATTTTAAGAGAAGCTTAGTAGGGAACGTATTCTACGATCTCAAGGCCATATCCCACGATCCCAACACGCTTGGTTTGTCCGGTGTTGGTCAATATCCGCATCTTACTGATATTAAGATCATGCAGGATCTGTGCGCCAATACCAAAATCCTTGGTATCCATATCAATTCCTGGCGCTTTCATGATTCCCTTTGCCTGGTTTTCCCGAAGACCCTTTAAGCGATTCAATAAATTAAGGGATTCACTTGTCTGATTAATAAAGACAATAGCTCCATTACCCTCATTATTGATGGCACGGAACATATCATCTAACTTTTGTTCGGCATTGTTGGTGAGGGTGCCCAGAATATCATTGTTGACCAGGGTTGAATTAATTCGCGTAAGCACAGCATCATTGCGCTTCCAAAACCCTTTAGTAAGTGCAATATGTACTTGTTCATTGGTGGTCTGTTTGTAGGCATGGAGGGTGAAATGACCAAATCTGGTCTCCACTTCAAAACATTCCTTTTTTATGATCAGACTATCGTGCTGCATTCGATAGGCCACTAGATCTTCAATAGAAACCAGTTTCAGATCGAACTTTTTCGCCACCTCAACCAGATGCGGTAAACGCGCCATAGTACCATCCTCGTTTAAGATCTCAACCAGGATCCCTGCAGGTTCGAAGCCTGCGAGTCGAGCAAAATCGACGGCTGCCTCCGTATGACCGGTGCGTCGCAATACCCCACCATTTTTTGCCCGCAATGGAAAAATATGACCGGGTCTTCCCAAATTATGTGGTTTCGTCTCCGGATCAACCAGGGCTTTGATGGTCTTTGCCCTGTCATGGACAGATATACCGGTGGTACATCCGTTACCAATAAGATCTACTGAAACTGTAAATTGTGTATGATGTAGTACCGTGTTGTTTTGCACCATCATGGTCAGATCTAACTGTCCGCATCGTTCTTCTGTAAGAGGTGTGCAGATCAGACCCCGGCCATGCTTGGCCATAAAATTGATCATCTCAGGGGTTACCTTATCAGCCGCAGCAATAAAATCGCCCTCATTTTCCCTGTTTTCATCATCTACAACTATGATCACCTTACCGTTGCGTATATCCTCAATGGCCTCTTCAATAGTGTTTAATTGTATTTTCTTTTCTTTACCCACAATCATGAGGTCTTTTTTTTGAATCGTTTTCGTATTGCTTCTGCAATTATATCCCAGACATGCCCAAAACTCATGAGCCCCCTATCTGCAGTAGCCCTTCTCGTTAAAATAATACTCAAAGGTAACATTATTAAGGAAGAAAGCCAGGCTCCCAGTATAGGGTTAATGTTTCCTTCTTTGGAATAATTCCCTGCAAAAACGCCGATAAAGTAATATGTGAGAAATAAGGAAATAGCAATTACCATGGGCAATCCAAGCCCCCCTTTTCTAATGATGGCTCCAAGGGGTGCGCCTACAAAAAATAAAATAATACATGACAATGCCAGGGCGTATTTCTTATGAAGTGATAGGATATGCATGTTGTAGATCTTGTATTTATTTTGGATGTCTTGTTTCTTCCCGCTTACAGAATTAACAATATTTGAAATGGAATTAGATGCAGCACTCATGATCTGGCTTTTTTGCCAATTTTGGTAGAGGTTTAGTACATCACTGCTTGACTTAACCGTATCCCTGACCTTGGCTTTGGCTAGTAAGGAATCATTCTTAATTCCGGTTGTAAGCGTAGAATCTTTTTCGTTCATTAAGACAAAAGCTCCCATCCGGGTGGTAATGTTCTTCGAAAATGCACCTAGAACGGTAAGATTATTATCCTTGATAGAGTCTATATCTTTTTTAAGTCTGGAAATATTCTTCATCTTATCTGTTCGTACATTCCGTTCTTCCTCCAGATCCTGGTCATTTTCCGGGATCTCAATATTGATCGTATAGGTTTCAAAATTTGATTTTGCAAAGGGATGCCGTTTGCGCTCATCCGCAGCTTTGGGAACTAGCTCTTCATAATAATGACCGTCTGAAAGGACCAGTTGAATAATATCTGATGCTTCACTGCTTATGAGTTCTCCCGTTGCCGCTTTTATAACGGTATTGTTCTTTTGCAGGTTCGATTTTTTGTGGATGATGACATTTCTGAGGTATTTATCATTCTTCCCATATTTGTCATCTACCTTGATGTTCATGCCTTCAAAATCACTAAAAACACCTTCTTCAATGACCGCTGCAGGCTTTACCTTAGCAATATTACGTCTTAGGTTGTAAATTTTTTGTTCGGCAGCTGGGATCACGGTATTGGCGAAGTAAAAGGTAACCCCTCCCAATAGGACCACCAGCACAATGAGACTCAACATGGATCGTTGTAAAGAGATCCCGGAGGCCTTCATGGCGGCAAACTCGTAATTCTCAGCAAGAGAACCAAAGGTGAGGATGGATGCTAAAAGGACCGTAAGTGGCAAGACCTTTTCGGTCAGATTGGGCATCAGGTAAAAGAGAAATTTCCCGATGATCACTATATCCAGACCCTTCCCGGCAATATCATCAATAAAGAGCCAGATCGTTTGGAAGATGAAAATGAACATCAGGATCACAAACGAACTTATAAAATTGTACAAGAACCTACTTAAAATGTACTGGTCTAGTATGCGCAAAGTGCTAGTTTCTTATGATGTAGTACCCTTCATCTTTATACCTGGCCTCATCAAAAGTAAATAAGGTTTTTGACAACGGCTGATTCGTTTTAAAAGAATTAACAGTTATGGTAGTTTTGGTTCCATTCTTCCCTGTCTCTATCAATTTATAGATGTGTTTGGTCTGGGCATCAATCCCTAACAAAATAGTAGCGATCTCGGAATGAGTATCTATAGGGGTAAGTTTTACATACTGAACCTTCCTTCCTTGAACATTCTGAAGAATATCCCAGGCGTAATTATGGCCTTTTTTATAAAAGGTCAGCATTTTAGAAGGGGTGATGGTATTTTCTTCGTCCGACTTATCTTCAATGGTCACTTCTTCATTTTCAGGAACAATGGTATATACCTTCTTACCATCAAATACCTGTTGTGATCCAAGATAGTTAAACAGATATTTATCTCCCTCCATGGTTACGTCGCCCCTTGTTTCCTGGTTGATGTTGGCCTCCTTGTTTTCCAGGGTATATTTAAAGGTCACTTCAATATTATTATATCCCTGTACTTTGTTATAAACCTCATCCAGCAGAGCCTTAGCCTTTACAGCATCCTGAGCATAACTGCCCAATGCTATAAACATCATTAGTGCTAAAATCAATATATTTTTCATGTCTTATTTGGTTTCTTCGTTTAACATTTTATCAAGGGCATAGATGTCCGGTATCAAAACCGATCTGGCTTTACTGCCTTCAAAAGGCCCCACGATCCCCGCTGCTTCCAGTTGATCAATGATACGTCCTGCACGGTTATACCCCAACTTAAGCTTCCTCTGAATCAAAGAAGCTGATCCCTGTTGAGCTGTTACAATAACCTCGGCAGCATCTCTGAACAAAGCATCTCTGTCGGAGATATCATAATCAAGACCTGTGCCAGAATCTTCACCAGAATATTCAGGAAGTAAATGTGCACTGGCGTAGCCTCGTTGTGACCCAATATATTCTGTGATCTTAGCAACTTCCGGCGTGTCTACAAACGCACATTGTATACGCGTAACGTCGTTCCCTTGCGTAAATAGCATATCACCCCTTCCAATGAGCTGGTCTGCTCCCTGGGCATCTAAAATAGTTCTGGAGTCTATCTTTGAGGTAACTCTAAAAGCTATTCTGGCCGGGAAGTTGGCTTTAATGATCCCGGTGATGACATTTACCGAAGGTCGCTGTGTAGCTATGATAAGATGAATCCCTATAGCCCGGGCCAATTGCGCCAATCTTGCAATAGGGGTTTCAACTTCTTTACCTGCCGTCATGATCAGATCTGCAAACTCATCAATGACCAGAACAATATAGGGTAGGAATGAGTGGCCGTCATTAGGGTTGAGTTTCCGCGCTTTAAATTTGGTATTGTATTCTTTAATATTACGTACCATGGCCAGTTTAAGCAAATCATAGCGGTTGTCCATTTCAATACAGAGAGAATTCAGCGTATGGATCACTTTGGTATTATCCGTTATAATGGCCTCCTCAGAATCTGGCAGTTTGGCCAGATAGTGACGTTCTATTTTGTTGTAGAGCGTTAATTCTACCTTCTTAGGGTCTACCAGGATGAATTTAACTTCCGCCGGATGTTTTTTATAGAGCAGGGAAGTAAGAACTGCATTGAGTCCAACGGATTTACCCTGACCTGTGGCACCCGCCATGAGCAGGTGAGGCATTTTTGCGAGGTCTACCACAAAAGTTTCATTGCTGATAGTCTTTCCAAAGGCAATAGGCAATTGCATTTCCGCCTTCTGGAACTTACTCGATGCGATCACCGAGCGCATAGACACTGTTGTGGCCTTTTTATTGGGAACTTCGATACCAATAGTTCCTTTCCCGGGGATAGGAGCAATGATCCTGATTCCCAATGCAGCTAGAGAAAGGGCAATATCATCTTCGAGGTTCTTTATCTTGGAGATACGGATCCCCGCTTCAGGCACTATCTCATACAGCGTTACGGTAGGACCTATGGTAGCCTTTATCTGCGCAATACCTATTTTATAATTCTTAAGGGTATTTACGATCTTGTTCTTATTTTCTTCCAGTTCCTCCTGGTTGATGGTGATACCACCAGTAAAGCCATGCTGATCCAGGAGATCGAGATGTGGAAATTTGTAATTGCTCAATTCCAGAGTAGGATCGAATTCGCCAAAATCGGCTACAAGCTTGTCCGAAAGAATGTCTTTTTCTTCCTTTTCTTCAGCAACGGCACTTACTTCCATGGCAATTTCATCTTCCTTACTAGCTGCTTTTGTCTCCTCAACTATCGCAGCCTCTTTGGAATCATCCACCAGGGGGGGAATGTCTTTTTTATGCGTATAGGTATCCAGTTTAATTTCGTTGTCCTCTTCTTTAATTATTGTTGTAGGTTCTACTTCTTTCTTTTTGAATTCGGATCTAACGGAAGCTGATTTCGACTTAAAAAAATGGGCAATTCCCTCAGGGGTAACTTTAAATAGGCGCACCATAATAATGGTGAACATAAAAAGAAGAATAAGGAAAACCCCAATTTTTCCTGTGTAGTCTTGTAGGAAATCATTCATTTCATATCCTACCAGTCCGCCTAATAATGGCTGCTGTTCTGCAAAGAACCCTAATGCAATTGAGGTCCAGATAAGTAGGAGCAGACCCCAAATCCATTTCCTCCATAATCCTATTTTAGGGATGCTAAGGAACATATAAAGTCCGGTTAGGCACAATAGAAAAGGAATGATAAAGGAAGCGATGCCAAATCCTTTATACATAATATAATGACTAACGCTGGCCCCAAATTTATTTAGTAGGTTCTTAGCCTGTTCATTGCGGTTGGCAAATTCTGTGAGCAGGCTTTGATCATCTTGCCAGGTGAAATAAAATGAGATGAAAGAGAAGAACAGAGCGATACTTAAGAATATCAATAAGCTTCCCAGAATGATCTTATTTTGTCTGGATAGCTTGAAAGATTTTCTTTTTTTAGAAGCTGTAGGTTTGGACTTTTTTTTCTTGGTTGCCATTAATGCATGCAGTTCATGGTGTAAAAATACAAATTTACCTAGGATGCTGAAGGGGACAACGACTTAAAATATTTTTGGCAGGTAGATGATCAATCCAAGGATACTTGCAGCAACAGCTGCTATCATTACTGCGCCTGCCGAAATATCTTTTATAAGACCGATCTTTGGGTCGTGCTCAGGTTGCACAAAATCCGATAATTTTTCAATAGCCGTATTCAGACCTTCAATGCCCATTACAAGGCCAATAGCCAGGGTTTGTATCATCCATTCTACCCTTGAGATCTCGTAGTAAAACCCCGCAATGGTAACAACCACGGCCAGCGTGAATTGCAATTGAATACTACTTTCTGTTCTAAGTAAAAGAAATGCACCTTTTGCCGCATATACAAATCCCTTTAAACGATTCATTAAGTACGATTCTTTAGACATTTGTAAGTGCCTCCAGGGCTTTTTGATAGTTGGGTTCGTCCATTATTCTTTGGACCTGTTCCGTATAGATCACCTTTCCTTCTTCATCTATTATAACAATGGCTCTGGAGAACAATGATCTCAAAGGCCCGTCTTTAAAAGTGACCCCATAGTCCTCCCCAAAAGATCCTTCTTTATAATCGGTCAGCATTTCCAGATGGTCTATCCCTTCTGCTCCGCAAAACCTGTTTAAAGCAAAAGGAAGGTCCTTTGAAACACACAAAATAGCCGTGTTATTTAAGAGAGATGCCTTTTTGTTGAATTGATGTACAGATTGAGCACAGGTATCTGAATCAACCGATAAAAAGATATTGAGCACTATTTTCTTGCCTTTGTAATCTTTCAGAGAGACCTTGCTAAAATCGTGCTTGGTGAGGGCAAAATCAGGTGCTATTTTGCCCACTTCAGGTAGTTCACCCACCGTATTGGAGTTAGTGCCTATTAGCGTTATTAATGCCATTTTTAGTATAAATTTTAAAGCCCGAAAAATAGGAAATAAATAGGGTTTAAACAGAGTCTCCCGGATAAAAGTTTCTTCCCAGGCTCCGTAGTTAGTTACGTCACATAGCGGTAATTAAGCAGTTTTAGTTGTAGCCAATTGCTTTATCTTAATTTTAAGTGCCGCAAAAAGCAGGGTCATCATTGGACTTAACCAGTTAAAGATGGCAAAGACAAAATAGTCTGCCACACTTACACCTAATACCCCGCTATGATAGGCGCCACAAGTATTCCAGGGAATAAGAACAGAAGTAACGGTACCGGAGTCTTCCAGTGTTCTACTGAGGTTTACAGGGGCCAAACCACGATCTTCATAGGCTTTGGCAAACATTTTTCCGGGAACGACGATCGCAAGATATTGGTCTGAGGCCGTAACGTTGAGTGCGAGGCAGCTTCCTACGGTGCTGGCAAATAATCCAAAGGTGGTCTTGGCCATTCCCAATAATGCTTTTGTGATCCTTGAAAGTGCTCCGATCCCATCCATGATTCCACCAAATACCATGGCACAAACAATGAGCCAGATAGTACTTAACATGCCGGCCATTCCTTTTGCAGAAAAAAGTTCATTTAAAGTAGGATTGTCTGTGGCTATGGAGGTTTTAATAGTGATGGCATTGAGGATCCCTTTATAGCCATTTTCGAAAGTAAGTTCCTTTGCCCCCGTTATTCCTGCAACTATCTCCGGCTGAAAGATTAGGGCAAAAGCGCCACCCAACAAAGTTCCTATGAGCAAGGCCAGGAGAGGGGGTGCCTTTTTTATAATCATAAGGATTACAACGATGGGCACTAAAAATAACCATCCGTTGATATTAAAAGTGGCATCAATAGAAGATAGGATATTGGCCGTATCTGCCACACCTGTGGTCTCTAAATTTAATCCAATGATAATAAAGACCAATAGGGTCACAGAAATGGTAGGAATAGTGGTTATGGTCATATACCGAATATGATCGAACAATTCACCTCCTGCCATGGCCGGGGCCAAATTGGTGGTATCTGATAGGGGCGACATTTTATCGCCAAAATAGGCGCCAGATAGAACGGCACCAGCGGTCATTCCCAATGATATCCCCAAGGCATCACCTATACCAATAAGGGCAATTCCCACAGTGGCTGCGGTGGTCCAGCTACTCCCCGTAGCTATAGAGATAATGGCGCAAATGATGACGCAGGCCGCAAGAAATATAGTCGGATTTAAGATCTGTAATCCATAATAGATCATCGCAGGGATGATTCCACTTACCAACCAGGTTCCTGCCAGGGCCCCAACCATAAGGAGGATCAAAATGGCACCGGTGGTCGATTTTACATTTTCGGCTACCTCAGCCAGCATTTGTTTGTAGGAAACTTTATTAAAAAATCCGACAACGGCGGCTACTGCACCACCCATAAGAAGAATAAACTGATTGGACCCGCCAGTAGCATTATCACCAAAGACAAAGACATTATAGGCCAACATGCCTACCAGGGCTATCACAGGAATAAGTGCCTCCCAGATGTTCAGCTCTTTATTCTCTACAATATGTTCATTCTCCCTGTGTGAGTTAGATTTTTTGGCCGTCATGTAGCTTGGTTTAGTTTGCTCGTAATATTACAATTTTAGCAACGGTTGTGCAAACCTTCCCAATGACGGTCTTATACTGAGACCTTATTCTTATTCAATATACCTAATTGATGCATACAAGTACGCATTAAGGTATACGTCCTGTGTATATCATTATCCAGTCCTATAGAAAATCTAATCAGGCCATCAGAAAGACCCATTTCTTTTTGTTCTTCCAAAGGTATCTCAGATGAAGTAGAAGTTCCCGGGGCGCTAAAAAGTGTTTTGTAAAAACCAAGGCTTACAGCCAGATAGCCCAAATTCATTTTTTGCATTTGTTCCATTAACAAATTCGCTTTTTCCAGGGTACCAACGTCTATTGTCATAATACCACCATAGCCATATTCTGCTACCATTTGTTTTTTCATCTTTTTGTTACCCGGATGTGAGGCCAGGCCAGGGTAGACAACCCGGAGTCCGTCTTTTTCAAAATGCTGAGCCAAATAAAGTGCATTTTCACTGTGCTTTTTCATGCGGATATGTAGCGTTCGCATATTCTTTAAAATGGAAGAAGCTCTCAAACTATCCAAGGTACTGCCCAGAAGCATACCGGCACCACTATTTACATCTTTTAATGCCAGGCAGAAGTCTTTGGTGCCACAAACTACTCCTGCAACGCAATCACTGGTTCCATTGATGAATTTCGTAAGACTGTGTATTACCACATCGGCCCCCAATCTTCCGGCAGCTATCGAAAGTGGAGAAAACGTATTGTCTACAACCAAGGGAATATTATATTTTTTAGCCAATTTGGAAAGTCCCTTTATATCTGCTACTTCCAGAAGGGGATTACTTACAGATTCACAGTAGATCATTTTTGTTTTAGGGGTAATTGCCTTTTCAACCAACTGTAATTTTGTGATGTCTACAAAGGAAGTATCGATTTTGAATTTCTTAAGAAAATTCTTCATAAAAGCATAAGTGCCTCCGTAAATGGTTCTGCTACTTATAATATGATCATCTGCATTACACAACTGTAGAATTACAGCTGTTATGGCACCCATGCCACTTGCGGTTACATTCGCGGTCTCTGTGCCTTCCAATGCAGCAAGGGCCTCGCCTAAATACAAATTGGAAGGGGAGGAGTGCCTACTGTATAAATAGCATCCTTCGGTATTTCCTTCAAAAGTATCGAACATTGTTTTGGCCGATATAAAGGTATAGGTTGAAGAATCTGAGATGGAAGGATTCACTCCGCCAAACTCACCAAAATTGTGAAGTTCCTGAATTTTGTCTGAAGCATTGAAAGACATAAGATGTAGAATTTAGTTGGTATAAAGATAAGAATACATAGATCATAATACAATCTATATTTAATTATATAGATTATAAAACTATAAATATTGAAATAAATAGATATATTTACTAAATATTTTCAATAATCTCAAAATAGTAGAATTTCATTCATATGAAACTAGATGATTTAGACAAGCACTTATTAAGCCTGCTACAGGCAAATTGTAAGAAGACCACAAAGGAATATGCAAATGTGTTGGGACTATCCACTACGGCGGTTTATGAACGCATCAAACGCCTGGAAAGAGACGGCGTTATTCAAAAATATGTAGCACTCATAGACAAACACCAGGCATCTATGGATTTTACGGCACTCTGCCATGTAAAATTAAGTCAGCATATAAAAGATTACGTGCTTCAATTTGAACGGGAAGTACTGCAGCTAGAGGAGGTCTCAGAATGCTATCATGTGAGTGGGGACTACGATTATATTTTAAAGATACATGTTGCTGATATGGCGGCATATAGAGATTTTATGGTCACCAAACTCACAGCGCTAAATAATATTGGGAGCACGCAAAGCTCTTTTGTGATCAACGAGGTTAAAGCAACCACCGCAATTGCCTTGTGAACGCCCTATTAAACTCATGTTAATTTGAATTGTTAAGGCATAAATTTCTGTACCTTACTATGAATAAAATTATAATAGCATGAATCGAATCCACTTTTTAAGATCAGTAGGAGGTTTTGGACTCCTTGCATCGGCGGCCTCTTTATCATCCTTTAAAAGTCAGGACGAACCACAATTAGATAAAAGTATAGTGCAGGAATTCGTAGGGGCTTCGCACAAGGATATGGACAAGGTTAAAGAATTGCTGGAAGAATATCCGACTCTTCTCAATGCCGCGCATGATTGGAAGTACGGCGATTTTGAAACTGGACTAGGAGCAGCAAGTCATGTTGGTTATAAAGAACTCGCTCAATACTTCTTAGATAAAGGGGCCCAGGCTAACATCTTTACGGCCTGTCTTTTTGGAAAAATTGAGATCGTAAAGCCTATGCTTACGGCATTTCCAAATACACTGCATTCAAAAGGGCCACACGGCTTTACCTTGCTTCACCATGCTGAAAAGGGTGGGGATGAAGCTTTAGAGGTCAAGGATTATTTGGTATCCCTGGGTGCGGTAGACAAAAAGATAACACTCTATTAAACCTAATTTAATTTTAAATCCTTTCTAAAGGAGACACCTACGGTTGAAATTAAAAACATTCGTACTTTTGATGCGTTGGAACTGAAAATTCCTTTTTAAACTTTACTGCGCCTAAAAAACAAACTATATGACTCAATTTGATGTGGCCATTATTGGCTCTGGACCAGGCGGATATGTTGCCGCTATCCGTTGCGCCCAACTGGGAATGAAAACAGCGATCATTGAAAAATACGCAACCCTGGGTGGTACTTGCCTAAATGTAGGGTGTATTCCTTCCAAAGCCCTGTTAGATTCTAGCCATCACTACGAAGATGCGATTAAACATTTTGAAGAGCACGGCATAGAAATTCCCGGGGAAGTAAAAGTGAATCTTGCTAAAATGATTGGTCGGAAACAAGCAGTTGTAGACCAGACCACCAAAGGGATCCAATTCCTGATGGATAAGAATAAAATTGAGGTTTTTCAGGGATTGGGTAGTTTTAAAGATGCTACTCATATCGAGATCAAACCTGTAAAAGGAAAAACGACCATTATAGAGGCAAAGAATACTATTATAGCAACAGGTTCTAAGCCTGCCAGTTTACCTTTTATCTCCCTGGATAAAGAGCGTATCATTACGTCTACAGAGGCACTCGAGTTAAAGGAGATCCCAAAGCACATGATCATTATTGGTGGTGGGGTTATTGGTTTAGAATTAGGACAAGTATACAAGAGGCTGGGCGCAGATGTTACTGTGGTAGAATTTATGGACAGGATCATTCCCGGAATGGATGCTGGGCTTTCCAAAGAATTAATGCGTGTCCTTAAAAAGCAAAAAGTAAAATTTCACCTTTCTCATAAGGTAAAATCTGTAAGCCGAAAAGGAAAAGCAATCACCATAATAGCAGATGATCCTAAAGGAGGCGAATTAACGTTAAAGGGCGATTATTGTCTGGTTTCTGTAGGACGAAGACCCTATACCGATGGATTGAATGCCGCAGCAGCTGGTGTTTCGTTAGATGATAAAGGCCGCGTATTGGTCAATGATCATTTACAGACCAATATAGCTAACATTTATGCCATTGGCGATGTAGTACGAGGGGCTATGTTAGCTCATAAAGCTGAAGAGGAAGGCACTATGGTGGCAGAGATCCTTGCCGGCCAAAAACCTCATATAGATTATAACCTGATACCCAATGTGGTCTATACCTGGCCTGAGGTAGCTTCCGTTGGTAAGACAGAAGAACAGCTTAAAGAAAGTGGGGTAGAATACAAGGCCGGGCAGTTTCCAATGCGGGCTCTGGGCAGAGCACGAGCCAGTATGGATATTGATGGTTTTGTCAAGATCCTGGCCGATAAGAAAACCGATGAGGTCTTAGGCGTGCATATGATAGGAGCTCGCTGTGCGGATCTGATCGCAGAGGCTGTTACTGCGATGGAATTCAGGGCTTCTGCCGAAGATATTTCTCGTATGAGTCATGCACATCCCACCTATGCTGAAGCGGTTAAAGAAGCGGCTCTTGCTGCAACTGATGACAGGGCATTGCATGTTTAAGAAGTAAAAAATATTATTTATCCTTTACTTATATTGAAGACACGTAATAGCTTGTCTTGCAAAACTATAAGTAATTTTGAAACTTCAAAATATACCTTTTGTAGTAGTTGGGAAATGTTGCTCTTGATCCAAGTTTCGTTGGTGTCATAGTACAGCGCTGCGTAGGAA
>NZ_CAMYKH010000055.1:0-9197 GCF_947258935.1 uncultured Muriicola sp. | reverse complement strand
AGCGAGTGATCAAAAAATCGATATAATCCCTGTCCGGTAAAGCTTCCATAAAGTATCACAAAATGGATCACATAAATCGATAACGTATTTTGACCAATGCGCAAGAGGTTTGGCTGGGTCAAATAATGCCTGAATACCATAAAGAGGGCAAAAACTATCAGCACGTCACCAAGTCTTATAAACAAGTAATTGTTTAAGGCAATCTCATTGAAGAGGGAGATGCCGCCTAATTCAGATAAGGAGGCAAACAATGGCGAAGACAAGTACAACAGGCTTATTCCTACTATGGCAGATAGCCCGATTGCAGTAGGGTATAGGTTACTATGTGATGTGTACTTTTTAAATAGCACCGATAAGAAAGCACCAAAGGCAGTATAACCTACCCAGGGAATGATGGTAAATACTGACCCATTAGCTCTGGTAAAATAATTGGCGAACATTTCAGGTAGCCAGGAAAAGGTCCATTCAGAATATATAGGCTCAAAAAGGAACAAGGTTAGTGTAATGCCCAATAGTGCAGTGGGCATCACCCAAGTTTTTTGACGTGAGGTTAGCAGGAAAACCGCGATGATCACCATGATAGATATTCCAATACAATGCAGTACGTCTACCAGAAAAAACGCATTGTACAACTCGCCTTTAAGCAATCCAAACAGATTTAAGCGCAAGAGATATCCTATCACCAATAATTCCAGGCCTCTTTTTATTCCCTTACGGATCCGGGGGTTATCAAACCCTAATTGTGGAACACGGATAAGCAAATAAGTAAAGATAAAACCAGAGACCGTGAAAAAGACCGGAGCTGTGATGCCTCTAAAATAGAGCCATAGGCTATAAACACTGCTGCTGGTATCCCTGAAAAAAGGATCGAGGAGGCCATCGACAAAATGGCCCTGAAGCATCATAAGGATAGCCCAGGCCCGCATGGCGTCAATAAAATGAAGTCTTTTGGTTTTTACTTCCATACCATTATCTTACCTATATACTTAATTGACAGGCCGTTTGGATGTTTGCGAGGGCAAAATTAGCTAAAAAGTTCTCATTTAAATCTAATTTGGGGTATTTTCGCTTTTTTCTAATTAAAAAAGTAGTAAATGAGCAGCATCATGGCCTTTGCAGGTAGTAATTCTTCAACCTCTATCAATTTCGCATTGGTAAAATACACCGTATCACTTCTTTCAGATCAAAAGGTACAAGTCATGAACATGGCACTGTTCGATCTGGAAATGTTTAGCGAGGATTACGAAAAGAAACATGGGTACACCAATTCTCTCATAGAATTAAGGGATGATCTCCATAAAGCAGACGGCCTTATCTTGTCTGTGAATGAACACAATAGTAACCCCTCTGCCTATTTTAAAAATCTGATTGATTGGTTATCTCGTCTGGAACGCAAATTCCTGGAGAACACTAAGATATTTCTTATGAGTACTTCTTACGGAAAACGTGGCGGTATGAGTTCATTGGCAAAGGTAGAAGAGATCCTTCCCCGTTTTGGGGGTGAGGTGGTCGCTACTTTTTCCCTACCCTCATTTAAAGAAAACTTCGATGCAAAGAAGGGCATTATAGATGCAGACCTATCGGAAGCCCATCAAAAGGCTTTTTCAATATGGCTCCATAGTCTATCTACAGATAAGTAAGCACCCTGCATTGAACTTCAAAGTCGAGCCAGAGAAATTGTTCTTATCAGACAGACGTCTTTCTTTCTTACCTTTGCGAAGTGTTTAATGCCTTCAAGGACCATATTGAAAAGAACTTTCCTCAACTCCTGAGACAGCCTGGTGCTGTGGCTTGCAGCGGGGGTCTAGACAGTATTGTACTTACACACTTGTGTTCGCAAATGGGAATGCAAATATCGCTGGCCCATTGTAATTTTAAGCTTCGTGCCGGCGAAAGTGAGGAGGATGAACTATTTATAAAGCAATTAGCGGAGCAATTAAATATCCCTCAGTTTATAACCCACTTTAACACCAATGAATACGCTTCCAAGAATAAGCTATCCATTCAAATGGCGGCCAGGGAACTGCGATATCAATGGTTTACCGAACTTATGGATAAGGAAGAACTTTCCTGGGTATTGACCGCCCACCATTTAGATGATTCGCTGGAAACCTTCTTAATTAACCTTTCCCGGGGTACCGGTATTGAAGGGCTCAGCGGAATCCCACCCAATTCCAATGGTATCATAAGACCTCTCTTGCCATTTAGCAGAGCAGAGATCATGGAATACGCCCAGGAGGAAGGCTTCGCTTGGCGTGAAGACAGCACTAACGAAGAGACCAAGTATTTGCGGAACAAGATCAGGCATGAGTTGGTACCGGTTCTCAAGGAACTTCACCCAACCTTTCTGGAAAATTTCAAAAAAACTGAGGAATATCTCTCAGATTCTGCAAAATTGCTTTCAGATTATTCCAACGAACTAAAAGAAAAACTCTTTGTTCCCTATCATCAGGGATTTAAGATAGCAGTAAGCTCACTTGAGGAACTCAATCCGCTTCAGGGATATTTGTATGAACTTTTTAAGGAATACGGTTTTCATTCCTGGAAAGATATGGAGTCTTTACTATCGGCTATGAGTGGAAAGGAAGTCCATTCTAAAACACATCGACTTATAAAAGATCGTAAACATCTGATCCTTTATAAATTACAGGATAAATATGAAGCAAAAGATGAAGGTAGCACTTTAGATGAATTGAGTGAACTACCTATTGAACTGAAAATTGAAAAGGTTGAGCAGATAGAAGAAAAGAACAATACCATACTATATGTAGATAAAGAAACGTTAAACCATAGGTTAACGGTAAGGAAATGGAAAAAAGGCGACTATTTTTACCCTTTGGGAATGGATGGCCAAAAGAAGGTTGCCAAATTCTACAAAGATGAGAAAATGGATGCCGTAGCCAAAGAGAATCAGTGGCTCTTGTGTTGTGGAGATGAAATTGTTTGGATCATCGGAAGAAGGGCAGATAACAGATTTAAAATAACGGCATTAACCAAGAACATCCTTAAGGTAACAGTAGCAGAATGAAGTATCTGATAACAAGTATAGTACTCTTTATTTTTTCTTTTTCTGTCTGGGCACAGACAGAGGAAGATGCTGTTAAATGGACTCAGGAACTACAAAAAACAGGAGCCTCCGAATATGAATTGGTCATGAAGGCCGCTATTCTGGAAGGTTGGCATGTATATTCCCAGTTCACAGCGGAAGGTGGTTCACTACCAGCCGAGTTTACCTATGTGAATGCCGGAATCGACTATGAATTGGTTGGCAACACAAATGAAAGTGAAACGCTCAAGGTATACAGCGATATTTTTGAGGTGGAAGAAACCTATTTCAAGCACCAGGCTATTTTTAAGCAGAAAATAAGGATGCTGAATCCTGAGATTCGGCAGATCAAAGTAAACTTGTTCTATCAGGTTTGCAAAGAAGTTTGTATACCTCAAGACAAGGACTTTTATTTTACTCTAGACGGAAAATCGGCTGTAATTGCGGTCGAAACCATTGATGATAGAAGCAGGGAAAAGGCCGCTGCCCTCAAATTAGACCTTAAGAATAAAGAGGTGCTGCAGGTAGTAGGAGACGAAGCATCCCAAAATGAGAACGGCCTGTTAATGATCTTTGGTTTGGGTTTTCTGGGGGGATTAATAGCCCTGTTAACTCCATGTGTTTTCCCAATGATCCCGTTGACAGTATCCTTTTTTACAAAGAAATCGCAAAATAGGTCCACTGGGATCATCAATGCCTCCTTGTATGGCTTTTTTATAGTATTGATCTATTTCCTGTTGAGTTTGCCTTTTCACATTTTTGATTCGGTCGACTCTCAGATCCTGAATACAATAGCGACTAATATTTGGTTGAATGTTTTCTTCTTTCTGATCTTTGTCTTCTTTGCCTTTTCCTTTTTCGGATACTACGAGCTTACCTTGCCCAGTAGTTGGGCCAATAAGATGGACTCCGCTTCAAATAAAGTAGGCGGTGGTCTGGGGATCTTTTTTATGGCCGTAACCCTTGCTATTGTTTCTTTCTCATGTACCGGCCCTATACTAGGTGGCCTTTTAGGCAGTACGGCATTGGCAGAAGGAGATGTTGCCATGAATCTTTCGGCTGGGATGGTCGGATTTGGGGTAGCATTGGCTTTGCCCTTCGGGTTGTTTGCTCTTTTTCCTACCTGGTTACACAGCCTCCCAAAATCGGGTGGATGGATGACCACAGTGAAAGTTGTACTTGGTTTCCTGGAGTTGGCATTGGCCTTTAAATTCTTATCAAATGCCGACCTGGTTGGGAATTGGGGTCTATTTAAAAGAGAGATCTTCCTGGGTGTATGGATCTTGCTATTTCTTTTAATGACCGGTTATTTATTTGGACTCTTCCGTTTTCCGCACGATGGTCCTAAAGTGAAATTATCGATGGCCAGAAAAACCACCGCAGTGGTGAGTGGACTCTTTACGCTATACCTTATTTTAGGCACTTTACAGATCACCAATCTTAAACTTTTAAGCGGATTCCCCCCGCCCGATTTTTATACGGTGATGGAACAGGAAAGTGATTGCCCTCTTGGGATAGAATGTTTTAAGGATTTTGAGACAGGCAGGGCCTTTGCCGAATCACAAAACAAACCAATCTTGTTAGATTTTACAGGATGGGCCTGTGTAAACTGTCGCAAAATGGAGGAACACGTTTGGAGTGATCCTAAAGTATTTCAACTTATAAACGAAGAATTTGTCTTGATTTCCCTGTATATTGATGACCGCGAATCCTTACCTGAAGAAGATCAGTTTATGTTCCAATACGATTCTGGCAGGGTCAAAGCCATTGAAGAGATAGGGGAGAAGTGGGGCACTTTCCAGACCATCAATTTTAATGCTGCTTCTCAACCTTACTATGTCTTGCTTTCTCCAGACCTGTATGTCCTCAGTTCCTCCATTCAAAATACTGATACGGCCACCTATGAAAGCTGGTTAAAAGAAGGACTGAAAAATTACCAGACCTATCAACGAAATATTGCCGTAACTCAGCGATAAAACAAATTTCGTCAGCAAAAACACTATCTTTAAACCAAGAAATTAACTAAGGTGAAGACTGTCAGGAAAATAGGGTGGATACTAGTGGGTATCATGGGAATAGTGCTTGTTGTAGCGTTTATAATAGTGCAGCAATTAAAGCCGGATTATTCTGGCGAAAAGGGCATGAAAAATCTTTCTGCCGATGTAACTGTTACCTATGATCCTTATGGCATTCCTCATATTGAAGCTTCACGGGAAGAGGATGCATTCAGAGCGCTGGGCTATGTGCATGCGCAAGACAGGCTCTGGCAAATGGAATTATTGAGGAGGGTTGCCGTGGGCGGATTATCAGAGGTGTTTGGTAAGGATCTCATATCTACAGACAAGTTTTTCCTTTCACTCGGTATTGATGATGCCTCGGCCAAAAGCGTAAGTGAGTTAGATCCAAATAATCCGGCTGCCTTGATTTCACAAGCGTATTTAGACGGAATTAACCAGTTCATTGAAGAAGGGCCAACCCCTATTGAATTCTACCTAACCGGCCTGGATAAAAAACCCTTTATGATCCGGGATATTTATAATGCCGTGGGATATATGGCCTTTAGTTTTGCCATGGCCCACAAAACGGATCCTCTCTTAACTACTATTCGCGATTCTATTGGAGAGTCTTATTTAAAGGACCTTGAGATAGATAGTTCTCCAAGTACGGTTTGGATAAAGAACTACACGCAGGAAGAAGTCATGAGTGCTGCCGCCATGGTCTCACAAGTTTCAGAAGTGCTTGCCAGGGTGCCGGTACCACAGTTCATTGGTAGTAATAGTTGGGTGATTGGCTCGGAAAAAACAAAAAATGGGAAGGTCATCTTTGCGAACGACCCACATATTGGATTTGCACAACCCTCAGTTTGGTATGAGGCACACGTAAAAACACCAACCTATGAAAAATATGGCTATCATTTGGCAGGCGTTCCTTTCCCTATGTTAGGTCATGATTATAAGATAGCATATGGATTTACCATGTTTGAGAACGATGACGTGGACTTCTATTATGAAACACCAAATCCGGAAGATAGCACTCAATACAAAACCCCGGATGGATGGAAAACCTTTGAAATAGTTTCAAAAACCATCAAAGTTAAAGATGAAGAGGATTATGTGTTCACTTATAAAAAGACAGAACGAGGTCCGGTTTTAAATGGAATAGCCAATCAGGTAAAAGGGGTTCGACCTATCAGTATGGACTGGATCTATACCAAAGGGGAGAATACGGTCATGGAGTCCTTGTATGGGATTAGTCATGCCGAGAATATGGAGGAATTCAGGGAGGCTCTGCCATTGGTTCATGCCCCCGGTCTTAATACTATGTATGGCGATGCGGAAGGCAATGTGGCCTGGTGGGCATCTGCCAAGTTATATCAGCTAGGCGATAGTACCAATACCAAGTTTATCATGGACGGCAGTATTGGGCAGGATAAGAAAGTACGGTATTTAGATTTTTCCGAAAATCCGCAAGCCGTAAATCCGCCATGGCATTATGTATATTCAGCCAACAATCAGCCCGATTCTATTGCAGGCATGTTATATCCGGGATATTATTTACCTGAGAACAGGGCCAGGCGCATTGTTTCTCTATTAGAGGCGAAGGACGATTGGGATGCGGCGGCTGTACAGGGCATGATCACGGACGGAGTGTCTTCAGTAAATTCGGCTATTATCACAGATCTGTCCAAATTGATCACTGTAAAGGAGCTTAATAATCAACAGGCATTAGTTCTAGATCATTTAAGCAAATGGAATGGCGATTATACTACCACCAATGCCGAGGCAGCCATTTTTCACAGATGGATCTATTACTTTTTAAAGAACACTTTTGAAGATGAATTGGGAGAAGACCTCTTTGAAGATTTCTTGAGCACTCATTTTCACAAGCGACTTATTGCCCCCATGGCGGCTAAGGACAATTCTGTATGGTGGGATAATGTTCAAACGCAGGATACGGCAGAAACTAAAAAAGAGATCGTTCAAACCTCGTTTCTCCACGCTTTTGAATCGCTTGAAAATGATCTGGGAAGTGATATTTCAAAGTGGACATGGAACAAAGTTCATACGCTGGAACACGGCCACCCGATAGGTCAAATTGCCGCCTTGCGTTCCTTTTTTAATGTAGGCCCATTTCCGGTATCCGGCTCTAGGGAAGTGATCAACAATATGGCATTTCCGTATAACGGAGGATCCGAGTTTAATGTTACGGCAGGTCCTTCCACCCGGCGAGTGATCGATTTTTCTGATGTAGAGAGCAGTATGAGTATTTTACCTACCGGACAATCCGGAAATCCTTTCAGCAAATACTATGAAGACCAGGCAAAAATGTTTGTCAATGGTGAATTCCGTAAGATGCTGTTGAATCCCGAAGAAATTAAAGAGTCTGCCGCTTCCGTTCTTATCCTTAAGGCATCCAAGCATTAGCAACACCTTCTTTTAACTCTTACTGCATGTATAATGCGGCTTTAGACCGTACTTTTTAGCGAACCATTGAGGAACTCTTTGAATGCTGACAAAAGTGTACGGCAGTGCCGTTTTTGGGATAGACGCTACTACCATAGTTATTGAAGTCAATATCGATAAAGGCATCGGGTATCATCTGGTAGGCCTGCCAGACAATGCCATCAAAGAAAGTAATTTTAGGATCGCAGCGTCCCTTCAGAATAATGGGTACAAAGTACCGGGAAAGAAGATCACTATTAACATGGCGCCTGCTGATTTGCGAAAAGAAGGTTCTGCCTACGACCTTCCCATAGCCCTGGGTATTCTGGCGGCCTCTAAACAGATAAAAGCAGAACATCTGAGTGAGTATATAATCATGGGAGAACTATCCTTAGATGGCGGCGTACAAGCTATTAAAGGGGCATTGCCTATTGCTATCAAAGCCAGGGAAGAAGGATTTAAGGGGCTAATTGTCCCAAAAGCTAATGCAAATGAAGCTGCCATCGTAAAAGACGTGGAGGTATTTGGGGTTAGTAGTATACAGGAGGTGATCAACTTTTTTGACAAAGCTCTTTCAATAGAACCTACTGTAATTGATACCAGAGCTGAATTTTACAAGCACCAGCAGGAACTGGAGGTCGATTTTTATGATGTAAAAGGGCAGGAAGGTATAAAACGTTGTATGGAGATCGCTGCTGCGGGGGGTCATAATATTATCTTGATAGGTCCGCCGGGTTCAGGAAAGACCATGCTTGCCAAAAGACTGCCTACTATTCTTCCGCCTATGACCTTAAAAGAAGCCTTGGAAACCACCAAGATCCATTCTGTGGTGGGGAAGGTATCTAATCTGGGACTCTTGTATCAAAGACCCTTTAGAAGTCCGCATCATACTATCAGCGATGTCGCTTTAGTTGGGGGTGGTACCTATCCACAGCCCGGGGAGATCTCACTGTCTCATAACGGTGTCTTGTTTCTTGATGAGCTACCGGAATTTAAACGAAGCGTACTGGAAGTGCTCAGGCAACCCCTGGAAGATAGGGAAGTAACTATTTCCAGGGCCAGGTTTACCATCACCTATCCCAGCAGCTTTATGCTGGTGGCCAGTATGAACCCGAGTCCGTCCGGGTATTTTTACGATCCCGATGCCCCCATCAGCTCTTCCCCGGCAGAAATTCAGCGCTATCTGGGAAAGATCTCCGGGCCTTTGCTGGACAGGATCGATATTCATATTGAAGTAACACCCGTGCCTTTTGAAAAACTGTCTGAAGATAGAAAAGGGGAGGGGAGTGTGGAGATCCGGAACAGGGTAATTGCCGCCCGTGAAATTCAAACACAACGTTTTCAAGAGACTACACAAGTGCACTATAATGCACAAATGGGCAAAAAGCAGATACAGGCTTACTGCCAATTGGATGCGTCTTCATTATCACTTTTAAAACAAGCTATGGACCGACTCAAACTCTCCGCCAGGGCGTATGACCGTATTTTAAAAGTTTCAAGGACCATCGCCGACCTGTCTAATATCGAAAACATTCAATCCGAGCATATTGCGGAAGCGATTCAGTATCGAAGTCTGGATAGGGAAGGGTGGTTGGCCTAGTAAAAGTCAGAAGAATTAAATAAAGTAGGAAGTACGAGGATCTAATCACATATTGGCTGTCTAAAATTTAATCTACTCCTTTTTTTAGTACATTTCATTATGTCTAAAA
>NZ_CAMYKH010000054.1 GCF_947258935.1 uncultured Muriicola sp. | reverse complement strand
CAGGAAAAACAATCCAGGTTATGGGACAGGTATTTACCTGTAGCGATTATATCTGTACTGTCTGGCATGGGAATAGCCTCTGTTGGCATTGGAAAAGGTTTCCAGGCGAGGCGAGTGAGCATCTTGGTTAAAAAAGAAGGTTCCGAGGGCGTATCTGGTGTGGAGTTGGCAGCCACCATAGGATCATCAGAGCGTAAAAAGGCAATGATAGCATTCACATCCTCATCTGCCATGACCGGTAGCTTGGCCATATAAGGCGGACTATATTGCCCATTCCTTTTTATTCCGGTACGGATAAGGTAGAGCAGTTCCGCATCTGTCCAGTCGCCTATACCATACTCTTTATCCTGGGTTATGTTCTGCGAATAGATGGTTCCAAATTCCTTGGGGGCATCCAGCATTTGGGTGCCAGTTAGTTTCCCGGTGGCTTTGTTCATATGGCAATTGGCACAGAGCATGGAAGCCAGTTTCTTGCCACGGGCTAAGGCCTGTGGCGTGGCCACCGCTGTGTATTCTATTTTTTCTATCTCATAGGAAGGGATATCAGTAGCACCTATATAAAGGCCTATAGCTAATAATACGAGGATTAAAATCCCCATCACGATTCCGAAATATTTGATTGTTTTTCTCATATTGAATAGGTTTAAGGGTTGATTAAACTTCTTAATTATAAAAATAAGGAAAATATCAAATGGATTATTTGATTTCCAAGATACGGTTACGCAGGCCTATGGATTGAATATTGTTAACTTGATTAAGGGAAATGGCTGTTGCCAAAATAACTTCCGCTTCTTTGGAGGATATTATTTCTGATACTTTAATGGGTTCTTTGGTTTTACCTATATGTATCTCGGCATTTTGGACGTCGTCTAACAATCATGCCACGTCTTTAGTATTGCTCCAAAAGACGTGTAACACATCGCTATTAATTCCCATTTTTTTGTAGTAAGGTCTCACAAGTTCAACACTGAGTTTTTACCAGAATTTTTCTGTTTCCTGTAAAGCAACTATATCAGATGTTCAGATAGACAACAGCCTGTATAAGCACCTATTGGTAATAAGCCGCAGATTCCCGGTGCTGATAAGGCCATTATTGTTAGCATCGAAGGCAGGGTCTAACAATACCGTGCGAAAATGGCAAATGGTACTATCATAGCTAGCTAATTCCGGATTATCTATCTATTTTAATATTGTCTGAGAAGAATGGACGATGGAGGTGCGCATCGCAATCTTTTCATATAATTGCTCAAGATTAGCCATATATTATTCTTGTAATTGTTGTAGAATGAGTTGCTCTTTAGCCTTGTCCTTACGCTCTTCATTCATGGTATTGATCTGCAGGGCTATCAGGATCCCGATAACCACCAGGAGAATTTCACCGATAGCGTATTTTAAGTATTTGGATGTTTTACTCTGAATAAAAAAGTTTTGGCGGAGGTGACTAAAAAGTAGGTCAAATATCGTTACTTAATTTAAAATATTCCTGCATGGGGATAAAGTAATGTTCATGCCATCCCAGTTCATAATTGGGTTGTCCTTCAGGGATGTTGGAATGTACCAAGGTTAGTTCACAACCACCTGGAATTTCTTTAAAGTAAATTGTAAGCTGGGAGTCTTCGTCGGTCTCCTTAAATTCGGAGGTGCGCCAGCTTTGTACAATTTTGGAATGGGGTTTCAATTTTTTATTTACACCCCAGATATAGCCGTCCCAGGCAGTGAATTCATCACCTTCTTCCATGTTGGCGGTGGCTTCTCCACCCGTCATTTTGGAATGTTGTCCGCCATCAAGCCATGCATTGTATAGTTCTTCCGAAGATACGGGGAATGTAGCCTCTAATTTAAAGGATTTTTTCATGCCTCTACAATTTAGTTATCGATTGATCGCTATTGGGACTAAATTTAATGAATAAAGGAGAGGACGACCTATTTGTAGTAATTGTAAATTATACTTCGCATAAGCTCGCAATTAAATTATGGTAATTTCTCAATATAATAGAGGACAAAGTCCTCATTTTCTTTTTTGTGATAATAGAGGCCATTATCATCAGCTGAAAAGGTAGGACCTTCAACAAAGCCGGTGATCTCAGTAATCTCCTGTGGCTCTGAAAATGGCAAGCTTGTATCCGTTCTAGTGGCAATATAGATATGGGCTTCGGAATCAACTGATATGGCACCGATAATTCGCGTAAAGCAGAGCTCCAGTTCATCTTTGGAAATGGCCGCAGCGTATTCCAGATCATCCGTATTAATATTGGCCAAGATTGTTGCACTATTAGGATCTCTTTGAAACTCATTCCCATTTTTACGTGCAATGGAGAAATTAGCCTGGCGAGGTCCGCCATTCTCATCATATAGGCCATCTACAAAATAGAGACTTTGGCCATCATTGGAAACTTCCACATCAAAATTTAACCAACCCGGCTCGTTAAGTGACAAGTTTTCAACTGCGGAGATATCGGAAAGGCTACCCTCACTGTAATTACCTGTATAAATAGACTGCAGCGTTTGGAAATAGTCGCCCGTATACACATAAAACATGGTATTATATTGGTCCATGGTAGGTACACCTTCCAGGCTTTCTGTGGCCACTCCCTGTAGTTCACCCTGATATTCGAACAGGGTATTGCTGATCCTTGTACTCCAATGCAAATTGGTATCTACGGAAGGATTGTTAAGGTTGTTAAAGAAGAGCGTATTGCCATCTCTACTCAGAAATGGTTCCATGATCTGTCCGTCATATCCCTGTACAGTAACCCGTTGCGGACTTCCGAATGATATGGTTGTATCAACAATTAATTCCTCGTCTTTGGAAGAACTGCAACTAATAATTAGCAACGTAAGTGTTGCAAGGAAGAGGGTGCGGAATTTCATGTGTTTATTTATTGATAAGACTGCGTTTTTAGAAAAAGGTTTCATCTGGGCGCTCTTAATCCTGCAAAAAGGCAAGGCATTGGCATACTTTAAACGAAAATTGCAGTAGAATATTTTAGTCTATGTCTCAAGCAATAAAGAGGTGAATCCGATTTTGGATCGTGGGATTTAAAAGGAATTTTATAGGGTTGAATTTAAATGGGCTATTCCAATACTTCATAGACGGTGATCACCTCCTTTTTATTCTTAAGTTGAATGTCACCAATCTTTTTACATTGAAAGGCTTCTTTCACCTGTTCATAACATGCTTCAGAGATCAGGATCTGGTTTTCCGCTGCCGCATTTTCTAGTCGGGCTGCAATGTTTACCGTATCGCCAATAACCGTAAAATCGAGGCGTTTAAGGCTGGAAGAGCCAATATTTCCGGAGACCATTTCCCCGCTGTTGATCCCTATGGAGACCCTGGGACGGTACCCTCCCATTTCCTTTAATTCCGGAAGTCTACTTATTTGCTGCCGTATGGCCAGGGCGGTATCCAGGGCGCGGTCCAGGTGATAATCCCCTCTAAAGACTGCCATGATGGCATCGCCCATAAACTTGTCTATATAGCCTTCTTGTGCAATGATCTCTTGTACCATGGTATCAAAATAGGAGTTGAGCATACTTACAACAACATCCGGGCTGGTAGTTTCGCTTAGAGAAGTGAATCCGCAGACGTCAATAAACATTACGGTTGCAGTGACATTCTCATTGGCCATAACGGTAGATTCGTATTCCTTACTCCCCATAAAATTGAGCATGGTAAGGTCCTCAAAATTGATAGGTTTGGTGATAAAATCGAATGCCCCGCGGTTCATAGCGGTACGTATGTTGGCCATATCCCCGTAGGCAGACACCATGACCGATTTTAGCAGGGGGTTTAATTCACTTAGTTTGGTAAGCAGGGTGAGGCCATCCATTTCCGGCATGTTGATGTCGCTAAGCACTAAATCCATATTGGGGTGGGCAATTAGTTTTTCAAGGGCATCTACCCCATTGATGGCAAAGACAAATTCGTATTCGTTTTGCCGAATCTGTTTGCGGAATTTTTGTTTGATTAGGACCTCCAGATCCTTCTCATCATCTACCACCAAAATTTTAGCCATTACAATATTGCTTTTAATTTTTCCTTTAAGATACCAAATTCAACCGGTTTAGTGAGGAAGTCATCTGCCCCCAGTTTCATGGCAGTATCGTAATTTTTCTTATCTCCATAGGCCGTGATCATCATAACCACCGGTGGCGGTTTAAGATAATTCTTCTTTATTTGTTCCAGCAGCTCCAGGCCACTCATCCCAGGCATGTTGATATCCGAAAGGATAAGTACAGCTTCATGGTTGTGTTTATCCAAATAGGTTAACGCCTCTTCCCCGGAAAATGCAAAGGCAAAAGTAAGTTCCTTATTCCGGATCTCTTTTCGGAATCTCTGCTGGAACAGTACCTGTACGTCCCTTTCGTCATCTACCACTAATATTTTCATGGGTGTTGTGGATTATTGGTTAGTTATTTTTTTCTTTTCCTTTACGCCGGGTAGGATTATAGTAAAGGTGGTTCCTTCCCCTTCTTTGGAAGCTACCTTTAATTCTCCTCTGTGTCCCTTAGTGACAATGTCATAGCTCATACTCAGGCCTAAGCCCGTGCCTCTTCCCGAAGGTTTTGTTGTAAAGAACGGCTCAAATATCCTCTGAATGATCTTTTGCGGGATGCCATTTCCATTATCCTTTACTTCGATCTCAATCATTTCCCCGACCTTTTTAGTAGTTACACCTACCGTAGGCTTATATTTAACATCCTCCGAAGCCTTGGCTAAGGAGGCGCGTTCCTGTACTGCATGGAAGGCATTGGTTATGAGGTTCAGGATCACCCTGCCCATATCCTGTGGAATGATCTCTATCTTTCCTATATTCTTGTCAAAATCTGGGCCATCACATTTACTTTTCCTGTAGAGTCATCAAAATCCGTCTCCAAAGTGGCATTAAACATTTTGTCCTTTGCTCTAAGTCCGTGATAGGCAAGTCTAAGATATTCGTCTGCCAGCACATTGATATCTGTGGGTTCCTTTTCCCCACTACTGGCGCGGCTATGCTGTAACATTCCTTTTACGATGCCATCTGCACGTTTCCCATGGTGGTGGATCTTCTCGAGGTTTTGTATGATATCTTTCGCCAGGGCTTTTACTTCTTCCACAGCGCCCTTTTGCATTTCTTCAAGCATTTCCTCTATAAGCTCCACGCTCACCTCCGAGAAATTGTTGACAAAGTTCAGCGGATTCTGAATCTCGTGGGCGATCCCAGCGGTAAGCTCTCCCAGAGAGGCCATTTTTTCCGACTGTACAAGCTGGTTTTGTGTGGATTTAAGCTCACTCAGGGTAATATCTACACGCTTTTTGGCTTTTTCCAATTTACTAAAGTCTTCGTATCGGGCATAGGCAATCGAAAAAGCATCGGCCAGGGATTGTACCGATTCGATCTGCTCTTGCGTCAAAGGTTCAATATTCCCAACATATAACATCCCCTGTCTAAAGGGTACAAAATGCAGGTGAAGCGATTCCGGTGGTTGTTCTGCTCCCTGGTAAACCTTCTTGTTTTTAATCTGGCCCAGGTCTGTCATGGTCTTCATGAAGGCTGTAAATTGTTGTTTGTCCCAATGAGCCTTGTATACCTTTCCTTTTCGCCAGTGTACTACAGATTGAGCTGTTAGTTTGTTGACATTGAAGGGTAATTGCATCACTCCAAGCGAATGCCCGTCCGGGGCAGAGAGATGCACCTGTATCGTTTTATTAGTCTCTTCAATAATAAATACTCCGCAACGGATAAATGGAATGCCGAGAGTGGTGAGCTCATTCCATACCAGGGGAGTGATACGTTCCAGGTCCTCCGCAGACCGCATACTGGAAATTTGCCCGCGCACCCGGTCCAGTGACGCTTGTTTAACCGCATTTTTTGCCCTGTCTTCTGCTAGTTGCAGATCCAGGAACCTTCTGTAGGTCTGACCAAAAACTGCTGCAAACCTTGCTAATATTTTAGATGATTCTTCTGAAATGGGATTCTCAGAAAACGCAAAAATAATTCCTGAAGAAAAAAAGAAACTTCGATGAAACTCTTGTTTCGGCAATGTTTCCAGATTGGCATTCATTGGGTATTCAGGTTCATTATTGAGGGCCTCATAATATTTTCTTATATCCTTACCGGTATAGTGGTATGAATATCCAGTACTTCCTTTTTTCCAGGCTTTTTTAAGTCCCACCAACATAGGATGTATGGTCATATCTAACATCCCCGTTATTAATTTTATTGTTCCATCGGAACTTTTGTTCACTGACCTGGTTTCCATCCTCTTATGACCTTCAAGTATGCCTATTCCACAACGGATAGATTGATCGAGGTCTAAATTCATTACTTCATCAAATAAAGAAATAACTATGTCCTCTAAATCTTCACTATTATGCATTGCCATTGTCTTGGAACGCACTCTTTCCAGGGCCCCTTCAATCTGAGCTTCTCTTGCCTGTAATTCTGCCTTCTTGATATCCAGAAAACGCTGATACAAACGCCCAAACTCCTTGGCAAAGCGGATCACGATATCTTTTTCCTCTTCGGTGGCCTTTCGCGAATGGTTAAACCCAATAAAGCCGTATTTACAATGCCCTTGAGTGGTATACAGTCCGTCGGGAAAGTCCGAAGGATGTATTTTCTGTCCTTCCGGAAGGGCACTCATCACCTCATCGAGCAACTCCCACACAGCCGGCAATATTTCCGGGGGATAATCAATGCAATCTATGGCATGCAGTTCGCTTTTTTTCCAGTTGGCAAAGGAGGTTTTCCAGCTTTCTACCGCATTCACATCGATCAGTTGTTCGGCGATAACACGTTTCTTCCCACCCCTTGTGATACGCAGGGTAAAGGTCTCATTGGCTTCATCGAAGAGGGTTAGATGGGTAAGCACCGGGTTGATCCCCAGGAAATCGAACTGATCAAATAATATCCCTAAAACATCCGTCAGCTCATCCGTATGGTGCATGGCCATGGCACGAGACCTTACCCTTTCCAGAGCCACCTCTATCTGTGCTTCCCGTGCCTGGGCTTCGGCTTTTTGCAGGTCTAAAAAGCGCGTATAGGCTTGTTCAAAAACTAGTGCAAATCTTTTAAAAATTGAATTTTCTTCTTCAGTAAAAGGGATGGCCCTGTAATTACCAACATACAGGTCAATATTCTCTAGTAAAAAGCTTGACCGGGCAAAACCCGGGGCATTCAAAATATATTCTTTTACGGCATCCGGAAAATATTTTAAGTTGGAGTATTTAAACAGATGTGCGTTCCATTCCCTGTTTTCTTCAGGGGTAAAAACATCAGCCAAAAAAGTAGTTTTTGTCTTTTTAGCATTATACACTCCTTTTAGTACCGGACTATCCATGGTGGGCACCTCCATGAGTATTGGCTTTGGTTGCCCCCTTGAGGTCATCCAAAAGGTGAAGTCGCCCTCCTGCTTGTTTTTTGCGAAACTGACTAGATCAAAATTTAATTTTAGTTCTTTTAATTGATTGGAGACTACTTCAATTACATCTAGCATTTCGCTACTCTCATGCATGGCCATACTTCTGCTTCGTACTCTTTCCAATGCCGCCTCTATCTGAGATTCCCGAGCTTGGGCTTCTGCTTTTTGTAGGTCGAGGAAACGGGTGTAGGTCTGACTGAAAACGCCTGCAAACCGTATTAGCAACTGCAAAATTTCATCGGCGATCGGTTCATTCGTTGTAAAAAGAAGGAATCCGTGCGAAAAAAAGGCTGCTTGCTGCACCCTGCGGCCTTTTATATGACTATCATCAACGAATAACTTCACTTCCTCTCTGATAAATTTCAGCCACTCTTTCAGATCTTGTCCTGAAAGGTCCGCAACGTAAGAATTATCACCTGCTTTCCAGGCTTTATGTATTTTGATCATAATTGGAGAGCGCTCCCAGGAGCCGGCAAATTTCTTATTTAGCTTACTCCCTAATTGATCCGTAGGCCACAATTCTAGTTTCCTGGTATCCTCTTTGAAAATACCGATACTCATGCGATCAGGGATATTCCCCAATAATGAAAATTGTTTGTAAAGCACCAGGGCAGTTTCGGCCAACTCCTCACTTTTGTGCATGGCCATGGTCCTGGTACGAACTCTTTCCAGGGCTCCTTCAATCTGTGCTTCTCTTGCCTGGGCCTCTGCTTTTTCCAGATCCCTGAATCGGATATAGGCCTGTTCAAATACCCTGGCAAAGCGTTTCAGGAGTTCATTTTCTTCTACAGTGTAGGGTTCACTTGTGTAGCGGGCTATTTGTATTCCCGAATTCTTAGCGAAAGCAATGGAGGTAGAAAATGCTGAGGAGGTAACCATCTTTTTCTTAAGAGCTTTGGGGAACTCCCCATGAGTGAGCAGGTGATTAATGTATTCTTCTTTGATCTTGCCCTTATAGGTCCTGGCAAACAGATCGGGCCGTTCTTTAATTGCCTTATTATAATCGCGCTGTACTTTGGTGTCATTATTATACGGAATGCGAAGGGCCTTCCCCATGGGAGCGCCACCTATCCAGACATCATAATCCTTTTTTGCTTCTATGACCCCGCTCATCCCGACAGCATCCATCTCTACGCCTAGTTCCTGGAGCTGTTCATATATCGCATTGGCGACCTGTTGCATTTCCGCTGTGGTATGCATGGCCAGGGACTGCGACCGTACTTTTTCCAGGGCAGCTTCGATCCGTGCTTCCCGGGCCCGGGCCTCTGCTTTTTCGATATCGAGAAATCGCTGGTACACACGTTCAAATTCTGTGGCGAATTTTGTTAAGATCTCCTTTTCTTCTTCGGTAGGTAGTCTTGTGTGGTTGTATCCTATATACCCAAAACGGGTATGCCCGTGCATGGTGTATCCGCCCTCCGGAAAATGGGCGGGTGTCATCTGTTCATCCGCTGGCATCGAAGAGAAGGTCTCCTCAAACAACTCAAAGAGTTTTGGTAATATCTCTTTGGGATAATAGACGACCTCTACAGCTTCGGAGGTGTCTGTTTTCCATTTGTCGTATAATTCCTTCCAAACCTCCAGGCTATCTATTGCCACAGTTTGCGACCCCTGCGTCCTGGCCCCTGAAGTTCCTGTTGCCCTATAGGTAAGCGCCCTTTCTTCTGAGCTGAAAAGACTGAGAAAAGCACTGATAGGTTTTATGCCCAGCACATCAAACTGCTGGAATAGAACGCATAGTACATCGTGCAACTCTTCCGAAGATTGCATGGCCATGGCCCTCGCACGGATCCTTTCCAGGGATGTTTCTATCTGTGCTTCCCGGGCTTGGGCTTCTGCTTTTTGTAGGTCTAAAAAGCGAGTGTAGGTCTGCTGAAAAACTTTGGCAAAACGCCTGAGGATATCATTTTCCTCGCTGGAATATGGTGTTCCGGAGAAATTTTCAATATAGAGGCCAATATCTTTTTCTATAACAGTTGATATGGCCAGTCCGGGACAACTGAAATAAAAATCTCGTGCCTTATTAGTCAATCCTTCAATGTGAGGCAGCAGTACTTTATAAAAACTGTTCTTTTCATCAAAGTCCAGTTGAGTGGTAAAGAAATCCTTCCCCTTTTTTTTCGCTTCTGAGAATTGCCTGTCCCAGACCAGGTCAAGATAAGGGACAGTAACCTTCGCTGGAATATCCTGTGTTTCGGCAATCCAAAAATGCCAGTCCTTTTTGGGTTCATAATCAACAACAATACCTGCATGCTCTGCATTGATGCTCAAGTGTGCCAATTGATCGAAGATTACCTTTACCACATCCTTGAGCTCTTCACTATTTTGCATGCCCATGGTCCTTGAACGCACCTTTTCCAGGGCCAATTCTACCTGTACTTCCCGGGCCTGTTGTTCGCTCTTTAAAAGATCTTCAAATCGTTTATGTGCCAGATCAAAGGCCCCGGCAAAGCGTACCAAAAGTTCGAGTTCTTCCTTAGGAACTTCTTCCACTACTCCAGGCAAACTATAGCCTATTTCCCCATGGGTGGTCCTGGCCATGATGAAGGTGAGACCTCCAATATGACGAATATCATCTTCACTTGGGGCGTTGGGATCTACCTGTTGAAAGTCGCCCAGTGTTACCATTTTATTCACGTAGACAAGGGCCGATTCTACATCCATTGCATAAATAACCGTAGGTTTCTTCCCTTTTTCCCATTTGGCCAAAAGTGGAATATCCCCATGCATATGGCGGGGCAGATTCATCACCATGCCAATTCGGGTCCCGTCCCCAGAGGTCATGGCTTTTTCATAGATCTCTGGCAGCCATCGCATATGCCAGAAGTAGTGTGCTTCATGCCCCAGATTGATGAATTCAGTACGCATGGTGACCACAATATCGAGCAGGTCCGTAGATTCTCTCATGGCCATGGCCTGTGCACGGATCCTTTCCAATACGGCTTCTATTTCGAGATCCCTGGCTTGAGAGCTGAGCAGGGCATCCTTTTTATGGAGGGTCTTTTCCGTTTTCTCCAGTTCCTTTCGAATACGCTCCTTTTCCTTAGCCGGGATGGAGTCGGTCTTTATGAGGGCATTTAAAATATTTTGAAGGGTAGGGTTCATTTATTGGTTTCGGAAATTAAGGCCTCCGGAATTATTGGTTGGTTGGTTCATTCGGTGAAAAGCTTTAAGATGCATAAGAACACCATTGCTTCCGTTTAGAAAGTTACTAAAAAAACAAATGAAGCCCCTAGTTATTTTCAGGTGCAGTTTTGTGTGCAGACAGATGTTTTACAATAGCCGGCTTTATTTTGTCGTAATCGGTTTGTATAAGCCAATGCCCTGCTTCTAATTCCAGAAAGGTATACGGGCCTTTCATATATTGATGACCCAGGGTAACTCCTTTGGCCCCTATGGCCATGTCCTTGTTTCCCCAAATAAAAAGCGTTGGCACTTCTATGTCACCAATATCTTCGGTACGCGATTTCCCAAAATTGGCACGGTAGTAATTTAAGGCGGCAGTCAATACCTTTTTTTCCCGAAAGGTGGCCAGGTAGTCCTCCAGTTCTTCTTCACTGCTGTGTTTCCAGAGTTTGCGAAACAGCTTAAAGTCGTTCTTCCTAATAGTGTATTCTGCTACAAAAGGAATGACCAGCATTTTAATGTATTTACTGCGTTCTTGCTGATCTGCATCTGTTTGCAGGGCCTCAAAAAATCCTTTTAAATGAGGAACAGAAAGTGCAGAATAACTCAGTATGTTGGAGGAATGATGATAGGCCAGGTACCAGCCAATAACAGCACCCCAGTCGTGCGCGATTATATGAAATCTAGTTTTCCCAAGGGAATTTGCCAGATCTAACACATCCTGACTAAGCTTTTCTACTGAATACTGTTTTTTGCCTCTGGGGCAGGCATTTTTGCTATAGCCCCTCATGTTGGGGGCTACACAATAAAATCCCATTGGGGCGAGGTCTGCCATAAGGGTTCGCCACATAATGGAGGTTTCCGGAAAGCCATGAAGCAAAATGAGCAATTCATCACTTTCATTTCCGTCAATCCGGCAGTCGAATTGAAGGGATCCCAGGGTAATTTCTTTAGTTCCCGGCATGGTGGATAATTAAATATTAAGACAAAATCCCTTAAAAATACCTGTTATTTTGGCTCCAGTGACATTACATAGTCATAACTCTCGTTGAGGTATTTGGCAAGTGTGTCGAGATCTGCCCACATCTTTTCGGGGATAAGGACATAGCCTCTCATGGTAGCGCCATAGGATTTGAAATAGGTGGTATCCCATTCTTTCATATAGCGCAGTTGTGCATCTTTGGAAAAGCGGATCCCGAACTGCCCGGATTTATTTAGCAGGGAGAACATATACCCATTCGCTGAAGTATACGGCATTGTTTTTCCTTTTCTTTTAAATCGGGGACATTTTTCAACCAGGGCATCGTACAGGCTTAGTTTATCTATCCACATAGCTGTTTTATTAAGGTTCTATTGCAATACATTTCATATTCTACGGTTGAATAAACCAATGCACATAGCCACAGGAATCACAGACGTAGTTCTGTGCTTCTTTATTGGCCCAGTCTAGCTTAAAGAATGTCATTCCCTTTGTATTCATCAGGGTTTTTCGCATCCAAAACGTATCGTTTTTACAAACAGGACATTCCAGGGTGTTCCCGTTTATGCTACGTTGTTTTGCTTCCGGTTTTTCTTTCATTGGTTTATCAGATGAACTTATTATTGTGCTTTCTCATAGGCTTCATTAAGCCAGGTAAGGAGTTCTTTGTCTACGTCTTCGGGTTTTTCCAGACGGACCCTATGGGTACACATGGTGCCGAATGGACCGGAATTTTCCAATCGGGTCGTAAGCGGTTTCCCAACGAGTTTAAGTCCCAGATCTAAGCGTGTTTTGGTCGCAGGGGTAATAAGCGCAAATTGTTTTTTCCGGATAAAGCTTACGCTTGTCTTTTTAGGGGTGATGGTAACATCTGTCCCTAATTTATTAACCGCGTCTCTCACTTTTTCAAAGATCGGAAAGAGGTGTTCTTTTCCCTTGTATTGAGCTGTTGTAAGATCATCTGGGGAAGCCCCTTGATCTTTGGAAAGGTGTACAATGGTATTAGCAAAACCATGGGTAACGCCGTGTTCTTTTTTAAGGAAATTTACTGCTTCGGAGTGTTTAGAAAAGGACTTACTCAGAAGTAATTTTTTCCATGCTTCCAGAGACTTCCCAGTCTTTTCAGGCATGTTGGCTATCATGCTTTGTAGGGCCGGATCCATATTGTTGAGTTTTGGTTGTTCTTATAAAAGTAACCTTTTCTTTTGATGTAAAAAAAGGGCACGGAAGACTCCTCTTACCGTGCCCAAAAGGTAACCAACCAACTCAAACCGGTTGCGACTCTCGCAACCAATTTATTTTATTTGCTTTCTACTTTGGGGCTTCGCTGTGGGTCTATAGCTCCCACTGAATAGCCTGCAAAGTTTATTAGGTAGTCCTGCAAAGTAGTGCCGTAAGCATCTGCCACCTGATATGCCCCATTGGAGCGTAAAAATTTTTTTACGTTACCAGCACCCGCCAAATGGGCGGCCGCCAGTATTCCGGATTCTGTGATCAGAATACCTTTGATAACTGTTCCTGTAAAGCGCTTGAGATCTCTTCGCAAGATCCATTTATTACGAGCAATATTGGCATCAAATACACGCTCCTGCAATTCCGGAGAACTCAGGAATTGCTGTTCCGAAATTTTGCCCAATAAGGCAAGTGTACCTATCCCAAACTGATATTTACCCATATATCCCAGAGTGTTTACAATACCATAACGGCCACGGGATTCCTTAAAGGCAAGCGCCTCCTTAAAGCCTGTATAGGAGTCCCCTACAAAGGGTGGGGTAGTTATTACACCCGCATTTTCTGTAGGGATATTTCCTTTTTCCAAAGGAAATACGACTAAAGCCGGCAGGAAATTCACCATGGCCGATGGTAGTTTTTGTTCAATTATGATATTAGTTGTCTTTTTTTCCGGGAGGGTAGTAAATCCATAGCTACCCAGGAAAGCGACTCCAAGAAGCAAACCAAAAATATGCGGTATCAACTTCATAGGATCCAGTATAGAATGGTTAGTAATAATCCTATGATGCTCAATACCAATAGAATTTTCTCAAAGGTTTTTTTCATACTTATGTCTTCATTGTATTCTGCCCGCATCGTTCTATAAGTTAGTATGTGAATTATTGACTTCTATCTTTTCTTCTGCACCAGATCTTATATCATCTCCAAAGGCCGCACCAATAAAAAGCGTGTCTTCTGTGAATTGACTATTTTGATCATACTTTGGCTTTTTACTTCTTAATTTCCATTGACTTTTTTGCCAGTTTTCTATTCTTCTTTTCATTTGTTGGTGGGGGGATTATAATTGACCTGTTAGAGAGTATATGGCTACTGTTGGACCTTTTTTAAGGATGTTGCGCCAGAATTTTTTTAAAATCCGCTTGCGTCGATTATGCGATAATGACACTTTCTTTTTTTTGTTCATTTTCCGAAGGCGACGATCATTATAAATAGTTGGAATTATAAGGATCACTGCAACGATAAAAACCAAAAGGCTGATTATAAAAAGCGTTTCAACTAAATAAGGTACTTCCATCTTTTTCTGTGTTTGAGTGGTTCACTTTCCATGGTATCAGTTTGCTAAATGATGTCCATATTGGAAAACGGTCAAAAATAGGAAGTGAACAATGCTGGGAAAGGATTGCCTCGCAGTCAAAATTTTAACTCGATAAACGGTATGAAATAATCGATGAAATACACTAAAGTAGGGTAAAACCTACAAAAAAGAATGTTATACGTTGGTGTTTAGGACTGATAAATATCTAAGAGTGAAGTAGCATAAATATGTTTTGAAGCAATTCTTCCTTGTCAAATGGTTTTGCAAGCACGGTATTCATCCCGGCTTCTTTATAGGCTTGCATATGGTCCTCATAGGCATAAGCCGTCATCCCAATGATGGGTAGTTGTTTTACATTTTTAAAGGGAAAGTCGCGTATAATCCTGGTAATATGATCGCCACGTGTATTTGGGAGATTAATGTCCATCAAGATAAGATCGTACTCATTTTGAATGACTGTTTCCAAAACCTCCCCACCATCCGTAAGCACATCAATATAAAATTGGTCCGAATCCATGAGCATCTTAAAGAGAACAGTTAGTACTCTCTCATCATCTTCTACAAGCAAGAGTTTGTATTTCCTGCCGGGGCTGCCCATTTTTCGCGAGGTAGCTGCAGATCCAATATCTATCTGCTGTTGCATGGCAGATTGCAGAGGAACTTTTAAGCCCAGATCAAATGAAAATGTTGATCCTTTCCCAGTCGCTGAATGCAAAACAATAGTGCTGTCCATGAGCGCTAAAAGACCTTTTACGAGGGCAAGGCCAAGGCCGGTTCCCTGCTGTTTGTCGGGAGAGGCCAGTTGGGAAAACGTTTCAAAAATAGTTGGTTGCTTATCTTCCGGTATGCCGGGTCCACTGTCCGTTACCTCAAAATGCAAATGCACTTTATTGGCCCATTGCTGATTAAATCCCACGGTGAGGGACACGCTGCCTTTAACTGTATATTTTAGTGCATTATCTAATAAATTGGTAAGTACCTGATACAGACGAAGTCTGTCTCCTTCAACATATTCGGGAACTTGTTTGGCTGCTTTATAAGTAAATTGAAGTCCCTTCGCTTTTGCTTTGGTCTTATAGGTGAAAGATAAAAGATCCAGCATCTTATGAAGGTTGAATAGGGTATTCTTCATGACCAGTTTCCCGGATGCGATCATACTGATGCTCAGGGTATCCTCCAGTAATAGTTTTAAGTGCGTATTAGAATCTCGCAATACCTCCAGTAATTGTTCTTGTTCACTGCTCAATGAAGTATCGCTGAGGATCTGGGTAATGGCCATGCTGCTCATAAGTGGGTTTCGCAATTCATGACTAAAATTTTGAATAAAGAGATTTTTAAAGCGCTCTCGTTCTTCGAGTTCTGTGTTCTTTAAAACGATCAGCTCTTCGTTTATGATCGACTCATTACGGGCCTGGGCCACTGCCTGGTATGAATTATAGTGTTCTGTCAGATCATGGATCACAAGTAACATTCCCTCCTTTTTCCGAACCATGTCTATGTCTGCAATAAGATCTTCTGTTCCAAGATCCAGGTGCACGCAATAGAATGAAAATTCCGGGTTGGGCATAGCTAGCAGTGCGTCGAGCGATTCAAAAAAGGGGTGTAGTTCTTTTAGATTTTGTCCTTTTTTTATGGGTAACAAAATACCTGTGTATTCCAAAACCAACCCCAGCTGATCTATCAGGACAAATTGCTGACGTTGCTTGTTGTAGTCTTGTTTGTAATGATCAAGCATCTGTATTTAAAAGTGTTGCAAGGTTCAGAAATACATCTTCTACCGTATCGCCTGTCTTAGCACTCGTTAGAAAGTCATGAGAAATATTGTGAGAAAGCAACAGTTCGTTGAGGTCTTTTTCGGATACCAGATCTTTTTTATTTCCCACAACCAACAAGGGTCTTTCAGGAAGCTTTTTTGAGACGATCTTTAGATCAGAGTTAAGTTGTTGAAAGGTGGAGGGCCTGGTAACATCGAATACAAATATTACACCATGTGTACCAAGTAAGTAGGCATCGCGGACCTGATCCAGGGAATCTGTGCCTTCCAGATCCCAAAGGATCATGGAAATGCTTTCTTCTGCAGAAAGGGTTACTACCTTTTTGCTGATATGTACTCCAATGGTTACTTTGTATTGGTCGGAAAATTGATTGGTAACAAAGCGGCGTATCAGGGAAGTTTTACCTACCCCAAAATGTCCTAGGATCACAACTTTCTTAGATCTTTGCATCGCGGAAGCTTGCAGCAAGCTCTTGTTCCAAAAGTTCTTTTTCTATGGTTCGCACTTTCTTTTCCTTGCCTTCTTTGGAATTGAAGACCAGGTCCAGGTTCATAGCCATAAAATTATAGTAGAAATTAAAGATAATGTCTTGCAGTTTGTTCTTGGATTTCAAATGATAATTTCCAGATATAACTACGGCTACATAATGGGTCACAAAGCTCTGCAAATGAATATTATACAATTCATATTGAATGAGTTCCAGATTCTGATTCTTTTTCTTGAAAGCATCTTCCACAAAGCCCTTTATTGCTGTGAGCATTCCTGAGATCATTTCTTCATCAATAGAGTTGGTTACGGAATAACTCGCTTTCAGGATTCCGGTATCGCGCTCTATAAGCAGTACTTGTTCTATGGTAGCCGAAGCTAATTCGCGCATTAATAATTGTTCTTCCGTGGGCCCACCGAACCAGGAACGCATCTTGCGTTTCCAGGTTTTGATAAAACTAAGTTGATTGTCAATTTTTTCGGATAAGATCTTGATCTCCTGCGCCACATATTTTTTAACCATTTTACCCAGTACCGGGTATAAGGCGTCTACCACTTCATCTTTGTGATTTTTGATCTCTTTCTTAAGCGTGGCGGTAATGGTAGGCCCTAGCGTATCGGGCATACTTTTGGTAAAGGCATTTATCTTGTCATCTACTAAAGGATCTACTCTGTCAGCAAGTTTTTTTTGGTCATTAATGATGAGTTCCAGCAACTGTATACGCTTGGAAATATCTTCCACAGCCCCCCGGTCATCGGGGAATAGGAGTTCCTTGAGGGTCTCCAATTTCGCTTGTTCATCCATCTTTGTGACCATAGAGAAGGCTTATTTCTTTTGGATCTTTTCGCCCAATTGAATTAGGAGATCGCCTAATTCATTCTTGTCGAGCTGATTTTCTTCAAGGTCCTCAAAGCGGGTGTCTAGCTTGTCTTCCAATTCGGTGATACGGATATTGATGTCTGTGGAGACGTCGTCAATAGACATTCTAAGATCTGTACGAACTGCTTCTATTAGATCTTCCAGGGCCTTTTTCTTGGAAAGGATGTCCTTTTTTAGAAGTTCAAACTCAGAATCATAGGCCTGAATATTCTCTCCGAAGATCAGGTTTTTGATCAATTCAATTTTGGAAGCAGTTTCCAGGTCTTTCTTTTTGTTCCCTTCGGTCAAAGGGTATTCCTCATTCGTCATAGTGTGTGATTCTTAAAAGATCTATAATTGGTTGCCTAAAAAGCCTTTGTGAAAAGGACAAGGTCTCAAATATATGAAAAATTACATGTGCACCCTACAACTTTGGACTTTCCTATGCTTTTCATCGATAAAAGGAGTATTCGTGGGGTGTTTGGAGCCATTTCACCGATAAGGTAAAAAAGTAAGTAAAATACTGCAACCTATTTCTAGCTTATAAGACAAAAGGACGCCTTAAACTTGTGCGGTTAATTGGAAAATCTAGGAAGTAGTTAAAAAGACCCCATTGATTTCTTCTCCTGATTGTTGATTAATCCAAACTAAACAGCTCATCTACCTTACAATTAAAGATTTTTGCCAATTTTAGGCCAAGTTCCAGAGAGGGAAAGTACTTGTTATTTTCAATGGCATTAATGGTTTGCCTGGAAACCTCGAGTTGCTGAGCGATGTCTTCCTGTGTCATATTGTGCTGTACTCTGTGTATTTTAATAGTATTTTTCATAGTTAGGAGGCGTAGTGTTTATAAAGACTAAACCTGAGACGGAGGTTAAAGAAGAGGATAACGGTAAAGAGGTTAAAGATCAGGACATTAAAGTATATTATGTCATAGATCAAGAGTGTGGCTATAATGACCAGCCCGTAATTTATGTACAATGACCAGATCAGGGAATCTAGACGAAGTTTGCCAATTAGTTCGTCCTCTACTTTTTCTTTGCTAAAACTGTGAATAAGTCCGGAGACTATGATCAGTACTGTAAAAAGTTCGTCAAGGACTCCGTTCTTCATCCAACCACTTCCCCGGTCGAACAATCCATCAGTGCCGAAAAGATCGGGTACGGGAATTACCAGATAGTTGTCAAAGGCATCCGTATTCCACAAGATAAATCCTGTGATGAGTGAGAGATAAAAGACCCAGCCGGACAAGGTCTTAAAACGGTTTGGAAAGAGATAATTTTTCATATCGAACAATATTATGGAGCACTAATGTAAAAAATATTAGACTAAAAGTAAAAAATATTAGACATTATTATTTAATATGACATCATAATTATATCTGCATTCGTTAAAAACTGGATCAATAATTAGAAAGGGAGATCAATAATTATTTCTGTGTAACAGTGTTGATTGAAAAGTAATTGTATAAGGCATACCCCGAGACCAGCGCCCAGACGCCTTCCAGGATTACAAACGGCAGGTAGTTGATAAGATAGGAGGCAAGGCATGCCATGGAGGCTCCTACTAAATTAAGCAGAATAAAGGGTAGGTGTTTGCTCTCAAGTTTTGAGGTAACGTTCAGGAAATACGCCAATAATATAAGGAAGACACCACAGCTCCCAATCCAGTCAACAAGGGTCATATGCTTAATTTTGTATGAAGTTACCTATTCCCCAGACAAGGCTGGATATTTTTAAAAAAGATCTTAGCTAAACATGTTCTTTTATACCTTACTGGGTTTACCCATGAAGTAGAG